>CASTFX010000026.1 GCA_949448405.1 uncultured Clostridia bacterium | reverse complement strand
ATAGCTTTGTGCGGAGTAACAAACCCATTAGAAGCTATTGAAAAAGTTAGAACAGAACATTTTGATTTAATGATATTAGATTTTATTATGACACCTATACATGGAGATAAAGTAGTAGAAGAAATACGTAAGTTTAACAAAGAATTATATATTTTACTTCTTACTGGTCATAAGGATTTAGCTCCACCTCTTGAGACAATAAAAAGGCTTGACATTCAAGGATATTGTGAAAAAAGTGATAGATTTGATCAATTATTACTTCTTATTGAATCTGGTGTAAAAGCTATAAATCAAATGAATACTATTAAACAAATTAATGAAGATTTAAAGGAAGCAAGCCAGAAACTAGAAAAAGCTTATATGGAAAGTATTGAAACATTAAGATATACTGTTGAGGCTAAAGACCCTTACACAAGAGGTCATTCAGATAGAGTCTCTGAATATTCTGTTTTGATAGGAAAATACCTTGGTCTTTCTGAAGAAGACTTGCATATACTTAGGGTAGGTGGTCTATTCCATGATATTGGTAAGATTGGTATTCCTGATAGTATACTTCTAAAGCCTGGGAAATTAACTCCTGATGAATATTCAGAAATAAAAAATCATCCAGCAATTGGTGTTCATATTCTATCTAATGCCGCAATATTTAAAAATATTATCCCTGTTGTAAAACATCATCATGAAAGATATGATGGTCTTGGATATCCTTCTAAGTTAAAAGGTGATGATATTCCTTATCTTGCAAGAATTGCTGCTGTTGCTGATACATTTGACGCTATGACTTCTAAAAGAACTTATAGGGATTCTTTAGATTTAAGTATTGTTAAAGAAGAAATAGAAAAGAACAGACGTATACAATTTGACCCACAAATTGCTGATGTTTTCCTAGACATCTTAAAAAATCATTATGAAGAAATACAAGCAATTCAAGATAAATATAAAAGTTAATTTAGATATTTAAGCTAAAATATTTTAGCTTGATATATATAAACCAAAGTAAAAAAGGAGGATTTTTTAATGGAAGAAGAACAAAACAACCAACCAATTAATAATGAACAAACAGGTAAGGTAAAATCTGATAGAAAAGGATTTAATATCACTTCTATGATTTTAGGTATAATTGCCGTTCTTGGTTCATGTGTATGGTATATAAATTTCCCATGCGCTATAATAGCTATTATTTTCAGTGTAGCTGGTAAAAAAGATTCTGGTAGAGGAATGGGTATAGCTGGTATGGTACTTGGAATTATAGCTTTAGTTCTTTATGTTGTTTACATTTTATTAGTTGCACTTGGACTTGCAGCAATCTTTGGTCTTGCTGGTACTGACATGAATGAATTAAATGCTGCTTTAAGTAATAGCTATATGTATTATTAATACATAATTACTTATATTTAAAATATTTTTAAGAGATAGCTCTATGGCTATCTCTTTTATTTTCTAAATTTTTTGGTCTTTTTCATTTCCCTATATATCTTAATTTTTTATTAACTTTTTCTTAAATTTCTTGACATTTTAAGATTACAGGTGTAATCTATTGTTAGGTTACGTTTGTAATCTCGCTTAATCTTACAAAACTAGGAGGAATATATGTGTGGAATAGTTGGATTTTTAAATAAAAAAGAATGTGAAAAAGATATTATAATAAAAAAAATGACTGATAAAATAATTCATCGTGGTCCAGATCAGGAGGGCTATTATGTAGATGATTATATTGCTTTAGGCCATAGAAGGCTCTCGATAATTGATATTACTTCTGGTAATCAACCAATGTTTAATGAAAATAGAAGCCTAGTTCTTATATTTAATGGCGAAATTTATAATTATATAAAATTAAAAGAAATTTTAAAGAAAAAAGGACATATTTTCAAAACAAATAGTGATACTGAAGTATTGCTTCATGGCTATGAAGAATGGGGTGAAAATCTACCACAAAAACTTAGAGGCATGTTTGCTTTTGCTATTTGGGATATCCAAAGGCATACTTTATTTTGTGCTCGTGACCACTTTGGGATAAAACCTTTTTATTATTACAAAGCTAATGATATATTCATGTTTTCATCTGAAATAAAATCATTTTTAGAGCACCCTGATTTTAAAAAAGTTTTGAACAAAAAATTACTTGGTCCATATTTATCATTTAGTTTTACCCCTACAAATGAAACATTTTTTGAAAATGTATATTCTTTAGCTCCTGGCACAAGTTTAACAATCAAAGGCAACTTTATGAAAATAAAAACTTTCTACGATATTGATTTTAATGAAAAGCAAATAAGTATGGATAAGGCTGTAAAAAACATTAGTAAGACTATAAAAGATTCTATAAACCATCACAAGATAAGTGATGTAGAAATTGCAACTTTCTTATCAAGTGGCGTTGATTCTTCTTATATAGCTAGTGTATTAAAATCTAATAAAACTTATACTATTCGGATATGAAAATTCTAATTATAGTGAAATAGATTATGCAAAAGATTTGTCTAATTCTCTAGATATTAATAATATTAGCAAAAAAGTATCTAAAGAAGATTATTTAAAAGTAATTCCTAAAGTTTTATATTATATGGATGAGCCTTTGCCTGACCCTTCTTCTATTTCTTTATATTTTTTATCCGAACTTGCTAGCAAAGATGTTAAAGTTGTTATGTCTGGAGAGGGTTCCGATGAATTTTTTGGTGGATATAATTATTATTTAGAGGAAGAAGAATGTAAATTATATAATAAACTTCCCTTTTCTATAAGACATTTTTTAAGTAAATGCTTTGAATTTCTTCCTGAATTTCGCGGTCGTAATTTTATTGTACGTAATGGAACAAAACTAGAAAATGAATATGTTGGTGTAAACAAAGTATTTAGTGAAAAGACAAGGAAAAAACTTTTAAGTTTTAAAGATGATATTAAAAATAGTGAAATAACTAAAGAGTTTTTTACCAAAGATGAAAACAATATTAATAAAATGCAAAGAGTAGATATTAAAAACTGGCTTGTAAAAGATATTTTACTAAAAGTGGATAAAATGACTATGGCAAATTCATTAGAATCTAGAACTCCTTATGTAGATAAAGAAGTTTTCAAAATTGCAAGTTCTATCCCTTGTAAATATAAAGTGGCAAATAAAACTACAAAGGTTGCACTTAGAGAAGCTGCGAAGCTTGACATTCCTAACGATTCTTATAAAAAGAAAAAACTTGGTTTTCCTGTTCCTCTTAGAGAATGGTTAAAAGAAGATGACTTTTATAATGAAGTTAAAAATACTATAAATAAAGACTTTACTAAGGAATTCTTTAATCAAAGATATGCACTTAAATTATTAGATACTCATAGAAGAGGAAAAAAAGATAATTATAGAAAAATATGGACTATTTATTGTTTCTTAAAATGGTATGAAATATATTTTATAAATTCTTAGTAGCACCTTGACAAATAATAAATTTTAATATAATGTATAGGTAGATTACAAGAGTAATCCAATTGTTTTAAAAGGAGAATTGTAATGCCTGATAAATATGATATAACCGATGCGGAACTTGAAATTATGCAAGTACTATGGTCAAAAAATGAATGTAGCTTAAATGAAATAATAGATGGTTTAAGCACTGAGGATAAAAATAAAAACACTGTTAAAACACTACTAAGAAGGCTTATTTTAAAAGGTTCTGTTAAATCAAAAAAAATAAATTCAAAAGATACCGTGTATATTTCAAAGGTTAAGAAAGATAAATTTTTATCTAATCAAAATAAGAATTTTGTAAATAAATTGTATAATGGAAGCACTGGTAATTTATTATTAAATTTCTTGGAGAATAAACAAGTTACAAAAGAAGAATTGCAAAAACTTATTGATATTTTAGAAAGTGAGGATTAACTTATATGCTACATGTATTAATGAGTATTAGTAATTTCATTTCTCTTATTTTTTACAAAGTGTTATATATGTCAATTGTTGGTAGCATAATTGGTGTACTTATATTCTTCCTCATAAAACTTTTTGATAATAAACTATCTGCGAAAATGAAATGTTTTATGTGGATTATTCCAATTATATTTTTACTCGTGCCTATAAATAGAATTGAAATTAATGTAAATAAAAATATATCAATAACTTCTGCAATTGATCAATTTGAAACTACTTTAATTGGCATATATGATTCAGCTAACAATATAGTTGATATAAAGTATGAAAAAGACCCTATAACTTCTGAAACATTAAAAACAGAAACTATTAAAGATTCTTCATTTAGTAAAATTTTTTATAGAATATTACCAATTATTTGGATTTCCCTTTATCTTATTGGAACCACTTTATTTATAATTAGTAATATAAAAATGCATATTAAAACTACAAAAACATTAAAATATATAGATTGTAGACTAAAAAACCTCTTAACTATTTGTAAAAAGAAATTAAAAATTAACAAAAGAATAGAAATAAGAATTCAAAATTTTAATAAATCTCCTTGTATTTATGGAATAGTAACACCTAAAATACTGATACCTGAGGAATTCATTACAAAGGATGATAAAACACTTGAAAATATATTTATGCATGAACTATCTCATTATAAAAGAAGAGATATGCTTACAAATTACATACTATTATTAACTCTTACTATTCATTGGTTTAATCCTATTGTTCATTACTTCTTTAAGAAAATCAGGCAAGATATGGAACTTGCCACAGATGAAATCGCTTTAAGTAAAATGAATAAGGTTGAAAAGAAGCAATATGGTATGACATTAATTAGTCTCCTTGCTTCATATCAAAATGAAAGAATAGTTGTTAAAAGTTTGTGTATGGCAGATGACAACAAGAACATGGAAAGAAGAATAAAAATGATTAGTTTGTCAACCAAATTTAAAAAGTACAAGAGGATAATTACATTACTTGTTCTAATTACCTTAATTTATGCGATATTTCCTTTTACAATAAAACCTGTAAGTTTTGCAAAATCCGATAATAATCTTGACAAAGATATAATCTTTGATGAATTAAATCTTGAAAATAATGAAACTAATCCTTATCCAGAAGAGAATTATCCATCAATCAATAGTTCTATTGATGATTACATTTCTTCTAATATATCTAATAATTATACTAATGCTTTGCCTGAAAATACTTTTAATAGAACCTCTGTTAGTGAATCCCTCATATATGGATCCTGGGTTCCATTTAAAGCTGTTTCTAATGGAGAAGAAGTAAGTTTAAGATATATTTATGGTTCTTCTTTTGCAGATTATGGAGGTACTTTATTTTTAGGTAAAGATATGTCTTATTCAGAAATTATCGGTGCCTATTCAGAAGAAAGTATTCCAAATCTTACTGGAAAATTTGAGATACTTGGAATAGATAATAGCTATATAACAATGAGATTAACTTCATTCTCTGAGCAGGAAAGTCATCTAACTTATTCTGTTGCAAATGATATAATACTTCAAGATTATGATGGAATAACAGTATTCTTTGCAAGACAATAAAAGAGAGAATTTTAAATTCTCTCTTTTATTGCCTAAATAAATTCCATATAACTATTAAACCTAATATCAATGTAATTAGTATATATATTCTATTTTGTCTATTTTCTTCTTTTTTCAACCTTATTTTTATTAAATTATAAAATAAATATATACTTAAAATATATGAGGTTCCAATTATTACTTTATCCATATATCATTCTCCTAATATTATATCTATAAATGATTTCTTTTTTAATATTATTGATATTATATCATCTATCAAAAGTATCATAAATATTGGAAACAATACTAATGTACAATATGCATTCTTTTCTATGGCATACGAAAAATCTAGGCTTGCTATCCCTTTCATTGCTCTTGTTACTCCACAAGTTGGACATAAAATTCCAAAATTGTCATTTACAAAGCATCTTCCATGTATTAAATCTGTATATTTCAAAAGCAAAATAGATATCAGTAATATTATATATATTAGTATTCTTATATATTTTAAGGCTTTACTTCTATTTATTTTCATAAGTTATTCCCTATTCTATTTCAAGATATTGGTTATAAGTGCATTCTTTATCTATTATCTTGTCTTGTTTTATATCAATTATTCTATTTGCAACTGTTTGGCATAGCTCATGGTCATGAGATGTAAATATTAAATTTCCTTTAAATTTTTTCATTCCTTCATTTACAGCTGTTATGCTTTCCATATCTAAGTGATTTGTTGGTTCATCAAAAGTTAAGAAATTTGCGCCTGAAAGCATCATTTTAGATAGAACGCATCTTACCTTTTCTCCTCCTGATAGTACACTAACATTTTTTAAAGCCTCTTCTCCTGAGAATAACATTCTTCCTAAAAATCCTCTTACATATGTTTCATCTGGGTCTTTTGAGTATCCTCTTAACCAGTCTACAAGTGGCATATCTTCTTTGAACATATAATTATTATCTTTTGGGAAATAATCTTTAGTAATTGTTGTTCCAAATATTATTTCTCCTGAATCTGGTTCTAATTCTTCTGCAAGTATTTGGAATAATACTGTTTTCGCTATTTCATTATCTGCTAAAAGTAATATCTTGTCATCTTTTTTTACTGTAAAAGATACATTGTTTAGTATTTTTTCTCCATCGATTGTTTTAGATATATTATTTATAGTTAATATATCTTTTCCAGGTTCTCTATCTGGTTTAAAGTCTATATATGGGTATTTTCTGTTTGATGGTTTTATTTCTTCTAATTCAATTTTCTCTAAAGACTTTTTTCTTGATGTTGCTTGTTTTGATTTTGAAGCATTTGCACTAAATCTTGCGATAAAGTCTTGTAATTCCTTAATTTTTTCTTCTTTCTTTTTGTTTTGTTCTTTTGCTTGCTTTAATGCAAGTTGGCTAGATTCGTACCAGAAATCATAATTTCCTGGATATACTTTAATTTTACCAAAGTCTACATCTGCTATATGTGTACATACTTTATTTAAGAAATACCTATCATGTGATACTACTATTACAGTATTTTCAAACTCTATTAAAAATTCTTGTAACCAATTTATACTCTTTAAATCCAAATCGTTTGTAGGCTCGTCTAGTAGCAATACATCTGGATTTCCAAATAAAGCTTGGGCAAGTAATACTTTTACTTTGTCTTTTGCTTCAATTTCTTTCATTAATTTATAATGGACTTCTGTTTCTATCCCAAGATTATTAAGAAGCATTGAAGCGTCAGCTTCTGCATTCCACCCATCTAGTTCTGCAAATCTTTCTTCTAGTTTTGCAGCTTCCATTCCGTCCTCTTCTGAGAAATCAGGTTTTGCATATATTGCTTCCTTTTTCTTCATAATCTTATATAGTTCTTGATTTCCCATTATTACTGTATCTATTACACTATATTCTTCATATGCAAAGTGGTCTTGCTTTAAAACTGATAGTCGTTCTCCTTTTTCCATAGAAACTTCGCCTTTGCTAGGTTCTATTTCTCCTGATAAAACTTTTAAGAAAGTTGATTTTCCAGCACCATTTGCACCTATTATTCCATAGCAATTTCCTTTTCCAAATCGTATATTTACATCTTCAAATAAGATTCTTTTTCCAAATCTTACAGTTACTCCTGTTGTAACTAGCATTAAAATTCCTCCTTAAGTACATAATGTAAATATTATACAACATTTCGTATGCCTTTTCAAGCCTTCTTGACTAAATGAAAAAATGGTTGTAAAATAAATATATGTGAGATTTAAAAGGGTAGGTGAATAAAGTTATGATTAAAATTTATAACACAGATTTAAAATCTGGAAAAACAGAGGAAATCAATGATTTTAGAAAAGGTGCTTGGATAAATTTAGTTAACCCGTCCAATGATGAAATAAAAAAAGTCTGTGAAAGTATAAATATTCAAGAAGACTTTATTCGTTATTCTTTGGACTTAGAGGAAAAGGCTAGAATTGACCAAGAGGACGATGATGGTACAACACTTTTTGTTGTGGATATTCCTATTGTAGAAAAAGATGGAGATACTGTACTTTATACTACTATGCCTATTGGTATGATTGTTGTTAGAGATGACTTTTTTATAACAGTTTCTCTAAGAAAAAATAAAGTAATTGAGAATTTTGAAAAAGGTAAAACAAAAGGTTTTGCAACATATAAAAAAAGTAGATTTATTTTACAAATATTATATTTTAATTCTGCATTATTTTTGACTTACTTAAAACAAATAAGTAAAGATACTGAAATAACAGAGGCAAAATTAAAAGATTCTATGAAAAACAAAGAACTTTTAAAAATGCTTTCTTTAGAAAAGAGCTTAGTTTATTTTTCAACTTCTTTAAAATCAAACGAAGTTGTAATGGAAAAAACTATGAAAGGTAAATTTATTAAACTTTATGAAGAAGATGAAGATTTACTAGAAGACGCTATTATCGAAAACAAGCAGGCAATCGAAATGGGTAAGATTTATAGTGATATTTTAAGTGGTACAATGGATGCTTACGCTTCTTTAATTTCAAATAACCTAAATGTTGTTATGAAATTTTTAGCTTCTATCACTCTTGTTATTGCTGTACCAACAATGATTTCTAGTTTCTGGGGGATGAATTTGAAGCTACCTTTTGAGGGAAGTAGCATAGGTTTTCCTGTAATTATTACTGTTTCTGTTGTACTTACTTTATTAGTATCATGGTGGTTAAAGAAAAGAGATATGTTTTAAAAGACAAGCGGACGACCAATGGTCGCCCCTACATAAAACAAGGCGGTTATTAAAACCGTCTTGTTTTTATTAAATATACCTGTTAGACGAGCTAACTTTCTACTTTACGTTCTAATTTATTCTTCTACAACATTTGTGTTTGCTGTACTCTCTGTTGGAACTGCTTCTTTTTTCGCTATTGGTTCTCCTAGAACTTTTTCAATATCAGCTAATTCTTTTTTTAGAGTATTGTATAAACTCATATTTACATTCTTTGTGTTACCACTATTATATTCTGCCATTGCAGCTCGTATATCTATTAATTTATATCTGTTTTGTACTCCAGCACCTTTGTCATAACAATAAACTGGTACATAATTTACACTATCAATTGAAATCTTGCCTGTTTCTCCATTTTTAGTTATTTGCATATCAAGTATTGCTGTTCTCTTTGTATGCTCTTTTACCTGTCCTGATACGAAATTACCAAGAGCATATACTACAAACACTTCTTTTTCTGTTCCGTCATCTAATGTTATATTTTTTCTTTCCATTGGCTCTATAACATGTGCATGATTTCCAATAATTATATCTACTCCATTTTTAAATAGGAAATCTGCAAGCTCTTCTTGTTCTTTATTTTGTTTTTGTGCATATTCTGCTCCCCAGTGCATACTTGTACATATTATATCAACATTCTCTTGTTTTGCTAAATTTATTTGTTCAAGCATTAAGTCTTTATCTATTAAATTTACTAGGTACTCTTTTCCTTTTGGTACAGGTATTCCATTTGTTCCGTATGTGAAAGATAAAAATGCAATTCTTATTCCATTTACCTCTTTTACTAAAATTTTGTCTTGTTCTTCTTTGCTTCTATAAGTTCCTGTGTGTTCTATTCCTATTTCATCTAATGTATCTAAAGTAGATATTATTCCACTTTCTCCTTTGTCTATGCTATGGTTATTTGCAGTTGACAATATATCTATCCCTATATTCTTTATTGCAATTCCTAATTCTTTTGGTGAATTAAAAGTTGGATAGCCACTATATCCCCTAGCTTCTCCTGCAAATGTTGTTTCTAAATTTCCTATTGCAATATCTGCCTTTGTTATATATTTTGCTACATCTGTAAATACTGGAGAGAAATCATATGTTTTTGTACTATTGTTATATGCTGCATTAAAATTAGTACTATGACACATTATATCTCCTGTTGCAACAAGGTTAATTGTTATATCTGGAGGAATAACTTTTTCTTCTTGTTTTGTTTCTGGATTATCAGCTACTTCACTTGACATGCTTGTTATTTTCTTAATTCCAAAACCTATTAGTATAATTAGTAATATCAGTATAATTAAAGACATTATTAATCTTTTATAATTTATTCTTTTATTTCTTCTTCCTCTCATATTACCTCTCATACTTTTATCTCCTTTATTACTTCCATATTATAATTTTTACTTATATATTATATCATTTGATATAATAAAAAGTCTATAATCTAAGTCAAATATATTGAAATTTCTAATATTTTCTTGTATAATGGTTTAAACTATAAGTTAGTAAAAGGAGATGGAAATATGGATATAAAAAACATCTTAGTCAAAGATTTATATAGAGATACTGACATATATCAAAATACTAATATTCAAGTTTCAGGTTGGGTTAAAACAATTCGTGATTCTAAAAATTTTGGATTTATTGAATTAAATGATGGTAGTTTTTTCAAAAATGTTCAAATAGTTTTTGATGATAAACTTTCTAATTTTGAAGATATAAAAAAATTATCAATTAGTTCTTCCATAATAGTAAGAGGCACAGTAGTAAAAACTGAAAGCGCAAAACAGCCTTTTGAGATAAAAGCTACTTCTATTGAAATTATGAATCAAGCAGATTTAGATTATCCTCTTCAAAAGAAAAGACATTCTTTTGAATATTTAAGAACTGTAAGTCATTTACGTCCAAGGACTAATACATTTAATGCGGTATTTAGAGTTCGTAGTTTACTTTCATATGCAATTCACAAATTTTTCCAAGAAAAAGGATTTGTATATGTGCATACACCTATAATTACTGGTAGTGACTGTGAAGGTGCAGGAGAAATGTTTAGAGTAACTGCAATGGATATGGATAATCCTTTTAAAAATGAGAACGGGAAAGTTGATTTTTCTAAGGACTTTTTTGGAAAATCTTCTCATCTTACAGTAAGTGGTCAACTAGATGTTGAAACTTTTGCTCACGCCTTTAGAAACGTCTATACTTTTGGCCCAACATTTAGAGCAGAAAATTCTAATACAGTTAAGCATGCTGCTGAATTTTGGATGATAGAACCAGAAATATGCTTCGCTAATTTACAAGATGATATGGATTTAGCGGAAGAAATGATTAAATTTATTATTTCTTATGTTCGTGAAAATGCACCTGAAGAAATGGATTTCTTTAACCAATTTATTGATACTACATTATTTGAGAAATTAGACAATGTTGTAAATTCCGATTTTGGTAGAATTTCTTATACAGATGCTGTTAAAGAACTTGAAAAAGCTAATGATAAATTTGAATTTCCAGTTTCTTGGGGTATAGATCTTCAAACAGAACATGAGAGATATCTAAGTGAGAAACTATTTGGTAAACCTGTTTTTGTTACAGATTATCCAAAGGAAATAAAAGCATTTTATATGAAACAAAATCCTGATGGAAAAACTGTTGCTGCTTGTGATTTATTAGTTCCTGGAATTGGAGAAATCATTGGTGGTAGCCAAAGAGAAGAAGATTTTGATAAATTATCTTCTCGTATAAAAGAGCTTGGTTTAGATGAAAAGGATTACTGGTGGTACTTAGATTTAAGAAAATATGGTGGATGTGAACATAGTGGTTTTGGACTTGGATTTGAAAGAATGATGATGTACTTAACAGGTATGCAAAATATTCGTGATGTACTTCCTTTCCCAAGAACTCCAAATAATTGTGAATTCTAATTATATAGGCGGAAAGAACCTACTCTATATTTAATGAATTTACTTTAAAGTGCTACTTAATCATAACCCCCAGTAAAACTGGGGGTTTGCTCTTAGCCTAGAAGGCTTTTGTT
>CASTFX010000025.1 GCA_949448405.1 uncultured Clostridia bacterium | reverse complement strand
AAACATTTTAGCCAAAATTTTGCCATGGCTGTTATTTGACCCTTCGCCAACCGAGGGAAAAATTACCGCCAGAGGCGCAAGTTTATCTTTTTGCAAAATATAATAATAACGATATTAGCAATAAAGTTTGCTATAGGTATGATTTATGGATTTATAATAGATTTTTGCATTAGGCTTAAAAATAAAAGCAAAGAAGAAAATAAAATTGTAGATATCTGTGAAGAAGAACATTGTCACTGCGAAAAGGGAATCCTAAAATCGGCAATAAAACATACAATAAATGTATTCATATATATATTTATATTAACATTATTGATTAATATAATTGTAGATATGGTTGGAGAAGATACTTTAAAAAATGTAATGCAAGGAGCTTCAATATTTGAGCCAATTATTGCAGCACTTATAGGGTTAATTCCAAATTGTGCATCTTCTGTAATAATAACAGAATTATACTTATCAGAAATAATAACATTTGGCTCATTAATCGCAGGATTACTAGTAAATGCAGGTGCAGGAATATTAATGTTATTTAGAATAAATAAGAATATAAAAGAAAATATCAAAATAGTAGCACTTTTATATATACTAGGAATGGCAACAGGAATAGTAATTAATTTAATAGGAATTTCAATATAGAGTTTAAAAAACTCAGGAATGGAGAGAAAATGAAAATAAATGTAGTTATGGTAGAGCCAGAAATTCCACAAAATACAGGAAACATTGCAAGAACATGTGCAGCAACTGATTGTAAATTACACTTAGTTCATCCACTAGGGTTTAGTATATCAGATAAATACTTAAAAAGAGCAGGACTAGACTATTGGGATAAAATTGAGATAGAAGAACATGACTCATTGTCAGCATTTTTAAATAAATATAAACCAGAAGAGCATAATATGTTTTATGCTTCAACTAAAGCACAGCATTGTTACTCAGATGTAGATTTTAGTAATATGGAAGAAGTATTTATTCTATTTGGTAAAGAAACAAAAGGACTACCAGAAGATTTGTTAAAGAAATATATAGAAAATACGATAAGAATACCAATGAAAGGAGAACTTCGTTCATTAAACTTATCAAATTCTGTCGCGATAATAGTATATGAGGTTCTAAGACAAGCAAACTTTGATGGATTAAAAGAAGTAAGTGAATATTTTTAAGTTCTAAGAAATTGCGATTTCAAGAAGCAATTTCTGTAGAAATTAAATATGCGAAACTTAGATTTTCTTAGTGAAGTATGAGCATAGAAAATGTTAGTTCCGTTTTTTTAAGTAAGAGATGGGGGGATTACCTCATCTTTATTTGTATCCAATAAAGCCTCATTAGCAAGTATTGTAGCTAAGCTGTCTCCTAGTTGAGTAAAAACAGCAGCAAGTACTGCAATTTGGTCTTCTGTATAATTTTGAACAATCAAGCATGAAAGCATTGAAACTAAATTAACTAATTCACAAGAATTCATAGTAATATATAATATTAAAAAAATATTAAAAAAGTACTTGAAAAAAATATTATTTATGATAAAATAAAGAAAATTTGTTTGATATTAAAAGGAGAAAAATAGATGATAGCATACGTTAAAGGAACATTAGAAATGAAGTTACATGACTCAGTTGTAATAGAAACAGCTGGAGTTGGATATAAAATATTTATGCCTAAAACAGCAATAGAAAAAGTACGGAAATATTGGAGATATAGTAAAAGTGCATACATACTACTATGTAAGAGAAGATAATATAAGCCTTTACGGATTTTTAACAAGTGAAGAATTAAGAATGTTTGAATTATTAATCCAAACTAGTGGAATTGGAGCAAAGACAGCACTAGTAATACTTGCAACAATACAACCACACCAATTTGCACTTGCTATAATAACAAATGATGACGCAAGACTCACAAAAATTCCAGGAATAGGAAAGAAAACAGCAGCTAGAATGATCTTAGAATTAAAAGATAAAATGAAGATAGAATTAGACGAACAAGCACTAGAAGGAGGAGAGCAAGAAAAGGTAGACCTTGGAGAAAACATAGAAGAAGCTATTGCCGCACTTCAAGTATTAGGATATAATAGAAAAGATATAGAAAAAGCATTTGAGAAGGAAGATTTAACAGACTTATCAGTTGAAGATATAATAAGAAGAGGATTAGCAATATTAAGCAGAGACTAATTCGAAAGGATTTAACTTATGGATATGACAAAGCCTTTGGCATATAGAATGATGCCAACAAATTTAGATGAATATGTAGGACAAGAACATATACTTGGAAAAGATAAAATCTTATATAGAACGATAAAAGCAGATAGACTATCAAGTATTATATTATGGGGGCCTCCAGGGTGTGGTAAGACCTCACTTGCAAAAGTAATAAGTAATACAACAAAATCAAAATTTCATAAAATAAATGCAGTAACATCAGGTGTAGCAGACATAAAAAAGATAGTGGAAGAAACTCAAAATCTTCTATTAAATCCAACAGGTAAATGCATATTATTTATAGACGAGATACACAGATTTAATAAACTACAACAAGACGCACTACTGCCATTTGTAGAAAATGGGACAGTAATATTAATTGGGGCAACAACAGAAAATCCATATTTTGAAGTAAATAAGGCATTAATTTCTAGGTCTATGGTATGCAGATTAGAACCACTTACAATAGACGATGTATTTAAGGTCCTAAAAAATTCACTAAATAACGAAAATGGACTTAAAAGTTTTAATATAAACATAGAAGATAAAACATTAAGGAAAATTGCAGAAACAGCAAATGGAGATGTAAGAAATGCATTAAACGGATTAGAAGTTGCAGTACTTACAACAAAAATGGATGAAAATGGCTTCATAAACATAACTGACGAAATTGCCAAATCATGTGTACAAAATAGAAAAGTAATTTTTGACAAAAACGGAGATAGCCATTACGATAATATAAGTGCATTTATAAAGTCAATGAGGGGAACAGACCCAGACGCAGCAGTATTTTATTTAGCAAGAGCAATAGCAGGAGGAGAAGACCCAATGTTTTTGGCTAGAAGAATAGTAATTGCAGCAGCAGAAGATGTAGGGATGGCAAATCCAAATGCATTAGTAGTTGCAACATCGGCAATGCAAGCAGTAAGTATGGTAGGAATGCCAGAAGCAAGGATAATACTCTCAGAAGCTGCCGTATATGTAGCAACATCAAAAAAATCAAACGCTTCATATTTAGCAATAAACAAAGCATTAGAAGATGTAAATACAAAAGAAACAGGGGAAGTACCAATGCATATAAGAAATGCACCAGTGCAAGATATGCATGATTTTGGATATGGTAACGGATATAAGTATCCACATGATTATCCAGGACACTTTGTGGAACAGCAATATCTACCAGATGAAATGTTAGGTACGAAGTATTATATAAAAGATGAAAATATAGAATAAAAAGTGGCACAGCCACTTTTTATTCTATTCTTCTATTATCTCTAGAGTTCATTCTTTCATATTCCTTACACTTAATTTTATAATCAAGTTGCATACATAAATATCTATAATACATATAAGCTTGCTCATATTGCATCATAGGATTAAACATAGGGTCACTATTCATATTAGAATCAAAATTAAAATTATCATAAGGTGAAAATCCATTAAAATCTATATTTTTTTCAGCCATTAAAACCTCCATTCGAGCAATCTATGCTCTAGCAAATATTTAATAAAAGTTTCCATTAAATTATTAAAGTTCTTTTTCTAAATACTATTCTAAAAAAACTATTTTATGAATAAATAATATTAGATAATATAAAAGTAGAGAGGAAGGATAATTAAAAGTGAAAGAGATTAGTGAAACTAGGAATATTGTGCAAAATAGTAGTTTTATAAAAATACTAAAAGGAATTATAATATCATGCATAATAACATTTGTATTACTATTTATATTTGCTACAGTTCTTACATATACAAATGTAGGAGAAAATACAATTGTGCCAGTAATAATTGCAATTACAGGAGTAAGCATACTTGCTCGGAAGTTCTATGACAACAAGCTCTATAAAGAAAAATGGACTTTTTAATGGAGGAGTAATAGGATTTATTTATATAGTACTGATATACTTGCTATCAAGTTTGCTCGGGAATGGATTTACATTAAATATGTATTCAATAATAATGATAGCAATTGGAATTGTAGCAGGGGTAATAGGGGGAATAGTACGGAGTAAATTTAAAATAAAGGAAAAATAAAAATGCCTAAGCTTTAAAGTTTCTAGGCATTTTTAATATTTTTTAAATTAAGCATTTTTTGCTGTTTCAGCAAGCTTTGCGAAAGCTTCGCTATCTGTAACTGCAAGTTCTGCAAGCATTTTTCTATTTATAGAAATATTTGCTTTTTTAAGACCAGCGATTAATTTGCTGTAAGTTAAACCATTTTGTCTTGCAGCAGCATTAATTCTTGTAATCCATAATTTTCTAAAGTTGCTTTTTTTGTCTTTTCTTCCTACATAAGCATACATACCAGATTTCATAACAGCTTGTTTAGCTGTTCTAAATCTATAGTGTTTAGCTCCATAGTAACCTTTAGCTTGTTTTAATACTTTTTTATGTTTTTTACGTGTTATTCTAGCTGTTTTAACTCTTGCCATTTTAAATTCCTCCTTTTTCTATTAACTATATGGTAATAATTTCTTGATTCCGTTTTCACAAGTTTTATCAGCGTAAGCATTTTGGATTTTACCTGATTTCTTTTGACGTCTTGTTTTGTTAGCTAAAAGATGTCTTCTATTAGACTTTGTTCTTTTAACTTTTCCAGTAGCTGTCATACTATATCTTTTATTAGCAGCTTTGTTAGTTTTAAGTTTTGGCATAATTTTTTTCCTCCTTTAAATTAATTCTTATAATTTCTATTTATTTAATGAAAAAATTATAAACATATTTTTACCTTCAAGTAAAGGCTTCTTCTCTGGAGTAGCTATATCAGAAAGTTCATCTATAAATCTATTTAAGATATCCTCTCCAAGCTTTACGTAGTTAAGCTCTCTACCTCTAAAACGTACTGTAACTTTTACTTTAGAACCACTCTCTAAAAATTTCCTAGCATTTTTTACTTTAAAATTAAAGTCGTGTTCCTCAGTATTAGGAGTAACTCTTAATTCTTTTACTTCCAATGATTTTTGTTTTTTCTTAGCTTCTTTTTCACGTTTAGCTTGTTCAAATTTGTATTTACCATAGTTCATGATTTTACCAACTGGTGGATTACCATTTGGTGAAACTAATACTAAATCCAAGTCCTTTTGAGAAGCAATTTCAATAGCGTCTTTAGAAGACATAACTCCGAGTTTTTCTCCAGTATCACTTATTACTTGAACTTCATTTAAACGTATTTGCTCATTAATTAGCAAGTCTTGTTTGGCCATAAAACCTCCATTCATATAAAAAATAGACTTGTTTAAAAACACAAATCTATCCACTAAATTTAATATTAAAATTAAATAACCTTTTCCTAACTTGGTAAGGTGAGAAGTGGATGACTTCTTCTTAAACACAAATAATATTATACACTTTTTTCTAGAAAAGTCAATAAAAATTTGAAAAAATATATGAATTTACTAGACTTAATCAAAAAAATGTAGTAAAATATGAACTATCATAAAGAAAAAGTGGAGAATATATATGCAATTTATAAATATAGGATATGGAAATATTATATCTGCAAATAGAATAATATCTATAATAATACCAGGAGCAGCACCAATAAAAAGAATGATACAAGAAGCAAGAGACAATTCACTTTTAATAGACGCAACTTCTGGCAGAAAAACTCGTGCAGTAATTATAATGGACACAGGACATATAGTATTATCAGCTGTTCAGCCAGATACAGTAGTAGGCAGAGCTAATAAAGATATAACAGAAAAGGAGGAGGAATAATTATGATGGTACAACCAACAGTTAATGAACTTCTTGAGAAAATAAATAACAGATATGAATTAGTTGTAGCTACTTCAAAAAGAGCTAGACAACTTGCAAAAGGAGACACATCACTTACAAACAAAAAAGAAGCTTCAGTTGTTACACTTGCAGCAGATGAGATTGCAGAAGGAAAGGTATATGTAGAAAAGAAATAAACAAAAATGTGGAGGTAGAGATGCTAGTCATATTGTCTGGAGTTGCAGGAGCAGGGAAAGATACAATAAAAAGAGAAGTAATTAAAAGAATGGAAAATGTAGAATCAATTCCATCAATTACAGATAGACCAATGAGACCAGGAGATATTCCAAATGAAACATATATTTTTGTAGATAATGAAAAATTCAAAGAAATGATAGAAAATAACGAACTTTACGAATTTGATATACATCATAATCATTATTATGGGGTTCCGAGAAAGATATTAAATGATAAGATAAATTCAGGTAAAACTGTAATTAAAGATGTTGATGTAAATGGAACAGAAAATTTGGTTAAAATTTTAAAAGAAGATATGAAAGTAGTAACAATATTTTTGAGAGTTTCAAAAGAAGAACTAAGAAAAAGATTAGAAAACAGAGTAGACAAGCCAGATGAAAAGGAAATAGAACTTAGACTTAGCAGATTTGAATTTGAAGAATCAAAAATTGGAAATTATGACTATGTAATAAACAACACAAATCAAGAAGAAACTATAAAACAGATAATGGAAATAATTGAAAAAGGATAAATGGGGGGCACTTTATTTTGTGTCCTTATTTTTATAGTGTTAATTTTTATACATTCATATATTGTTAAAAATGCTATCTTAATATATAATAAACATATAGGGCAAGGTTGTAAAGGAGGCGCTTCGCGCTGCGTTGAGTTAAACAGTAACAATGCGTGGTTCAGGATGTTCTATGTGAACGGCGGTAACGTGAACGCCAACAATTTGTATGCTTCTGACACCAACACTTGGAGCAATAGCTATGCGGTGCGCCCCGAAGCTTCTATAAACTTAGGTTATATAACTAATGGTTGTATAAGAAAAATATAGAAACAAACCATTGTCCTTTAGCAAAGAAAGCTATAAATTAAAAATAGATAAATATAGTTATAAGTAGAATGTTTGAAAGTTATTATATTTTAGAACTATTTTTAAGGTAGTATATTTTAAGATACTATCTTTTTTTATTTTCATTTTAAGAAAGAAACTATCACAAAAACAATTACGGAAAATAGCCTTTTACCTATTGACATAAACAGAAAAACTAGATATAATAATGTAATTAATGATATTATAGAGAGGATTGAAGACAGATTATGAGTATTAAAATTGAAAAAACAGGAAATGCAAATGAACTAAAACTTAGCTTTGAAGTGGAGGCAGCAAGATTTGATGAAGCAATAAAAAAAGTATATGACAAAAGTGCAAAATATTTTAATATACCAGGATTCAGAAAAGGAAAAGCACCAATGGCTATAGTTGAAAAATACTACGGAGATGAAATTTTTTATGAGGACGCATTTAATGAAATAGTTCCAGAAATATATGAAAAAGAATTAAAAGAAAACAATATAGAAGCAGTAAGCAAGCCAGACTTAGATGTAACACAAATAGGAAAAGGACAAGACCTAAAATTTACAGCAATAGTTCAAACAAAGCCAGAAGTAAAACTTGGAAAATATAAAGGTATAGAGTTAAAAAAAGTAGAGTATAATGTATCTGATGAAGATATAGACCATGAAATAGGACATATGGCAGAAAAAAATGCAAGAATAGTTCCAGTAGAAGATAGAGCAGTAGAAGAAAAAGATATAACTGTAATAGATTTCGAAGGATCTGTTGATGGTGTAAAATTCGAAGGAGGTAAAGCAGAAGGACACGAATTAGAAATAGGAAGCGGTTCTTTCATACCAGGATTCGAAGAACAAATTATAGGAATGAAAATAGACGAAGAAAAAGATATAACTGTGAAATTCCCAGAGGACTATTTCTCAGAAGACTTAAAAGGAAAAGACGCTGTATTTAAAGTAAAATTACATGAAATTAAAAGAAAAGAATTACCAGAAATAAATGACGATTTTGCAAAAGATACAAGCGAATTTGAAACACTTGCAGAATTAAAGAATAGTATAAAAGAAAAGCTAGAAGAAGAAAACAAATCAAGAGCAAAATATGAAACAGAAGAAGCAGCTATAAAAGAAGCTTGCAAAGCTACAGAAATTGATATTCCATCAGGAATGATAGAAACAGAGTTAGACAATATGGTTAAAGACGTTGAAGCAAGACTTAGCTATCAAGGAATGAACATGGAAATGTACCTACAAATGAAAGGTAAAACAATGGAAGAATTCAAAAAAGAAGGCGAAGAACAAGCAAAAGAAGCTGTTAAAACAAGATTAGTATTGGAACAAATAGTTAAAGATGAAAAGCTTGAAGCAGATAGCGACAAAGTAGAAGAAAAACTTGAAGAAATGGCAAAAGCTTATGGAAAAGACAAAGAAGAATTAAGAAAAAATGAATACTTCATGGATTACATAAAGAAACAACTAACACAAGAAGCGGCTATTGATTTAATTGTTACTAACGCAAAATTTGCAAAATAAACGGCGTTCTGCTTCGTTGTTGCTCGTTCGAAATCGAATCAACATGCACAAGCATGTCTCATCGATATTTGAACTCACACGCCTAGCATTACTTGTTTATTTTACAAATTAAAATAAATTTGAACGGAGGAAAATATGTTAGAAAATAGTTTAGTACCTTATGTTGTAGAGCAAACAAATAAAGGAGAAAGGTCATATGACATATTCTCAAGATTATTAAAAGATAGAATAATATTTTTAGGAGAGCAAGTAGACAGTACATCAGCAGGACTTGTTGTAGCACAACTTTTATTCCTAGAATCAGAAGACCCAGATAAAGAAATATCACTTTATATAAATAGTCCAGGAGGGTCTATAACAGATGGAATGGCAATATTTGACACAATAAATTATATAAAATGCCCAGTTTCTACTATATGCGTAGGAATGGCAGCAAGTATGGGAGCTGTACTTTTAGCATCAGGAACAAAAGGAAAAAGATTTGCAACTCCAAATTCAGAAATATTAATACATCAACCATTAATATCTGGAGGACTTTCAGGTCAAACTACAGAAATAAAAATACATGCAGACCATATGGTTAGAACTCGCGAAAAATTAAACAAGATATTAAGCGAGAGAACAGGTCAACCATTAGAAGTAATCAATAGAGATACAGAAAGAGACAATTATATGACAGCAAAAGAAGCATTAGAATATGGACTTATAGACGGAATATTAGATAAAAGACCTTAGGATAAGTAAAAATAAATTAGATATTAGAACTTTCTAATATCTAATTTTCATAATTTAAAATGGAGGAAATATGAGTAATGCCTAAAAACAACAATGATAAAAATGTAAAATGTTCTTTTTGTGGTAAAACACAAGAAAATGTAAAGAAGATAGTTGCAGGACCAGGAGTATATATATGTGATGAATGTATAGGAATCTGCAAAAATATAGTAGAGGAAGACGATACACTTGATGAAGATATACAATATACTTTAGGAGAAGATGAAGAGCTACCAAACCCAGCCCAAATTAAAAAAATATTAGATGAATATGTAATAGGCCAAGAAGAAGCAAAGAAAACCTTATCAGTAGCTGTATATAATCATTATAAAAGAATAAATAATGAAGAAGAAGCAAACGATGTAGAAATACAAAAAAGCAATGTACTACTTTTAGGACCAACAGGCTGTGGTAAAACACTACTTGCGCAAACACTTGCTAAAATTCTAAAAGTGCCATTTTCAATAGCAGATGCAACAACACTCACAGAAGCTGGATATGTTGGAGAAGATGTTGAAAATATCCTATTAAGATTAATACAATCAGCAGACTATAACATAGAAGCAGCAGAAAGAGGAATTGTATATATAGATGAAATAGATAAAATAACTAGAAAATCTGAAAACCCTTCAATTACAAGAGATGTAAGCGGAGAAGGAGTACAACAAGCATTACTTAAAATAATTGAAGGAACTGTTGCATCAGTACCACCACAAGGAGGAAGAAAACATCCGCATCAAGAGCTATTACAAATAAATACTTCAAATATTCTATTTATATGTGGAGGAGCTTTTGAAGGACTAGACAACATTATAAATGAAAGAGTTGGGAAAAAAGCAATAGGATTTTCAGCTAAGATAGAAAGCAAAAAAGAAGTAGATAAATACAAAATATATGAAGAACTATTACCACAAGATTTACTAAAATTTGGATTAATTCCAGAATTTGTAGGAAGACTTCCAATAGTTACAACTCTAAGAGAACTTGATAAAGAAGCACTAATTAAAATCGTAACAGAACCTAAAAATGCACTTGTAAAACAGTACAAGAAATTATTAGAATTTGATGGCGTTGAACTTGAATTTTCAGATGAAGCAATTTCTGCAATAGTAGAAAAAGCACTTGAAAGAAATACAGGAGCAAGAGGGCTACGCTCAATAATCGAAGAAATTATGCGTGATATTATGTTTGACATACCTTCAAATCCAAAGATTGAAAAATGTATTATTACAAGAGAAACAGTAATGGATAATAAAGAACCAGACTTAATAATAAATGAAAATAGAAAAGAGAAAAAGCATATAAAAAAGAAGGCAATAACTAATAAAAAAGAAAAAGAAACTGCCTAAAGGAGATGTTTATATATGTACAAAAAAGTAGAATTACCAAATGGATTTGCAGGCAAAGAAATAGAAATAAGAAATTTTTGGAAAGAAAATGGCATAATCAAAAAGAACTTTGATATGAATAAAGGTGAAAGATACTTTACATTCTATGATGGACCACCAACAGCCAATGGAAAACCACATGTAGGTCATATTCTAACAAGAGTAATGAAAGACATTATTCCTAGATATAAAGTAATGAAAGGATATCAAGTTATAAGAAAAGCTGGTTGGGACACACATGGACTTCCAGTAGAACTTGAGATAGAGAAAAAACTTGGAATATCAGGAAAGGCACAAATTGAAGAATACGGAATAGAAAAATTTATAAAAGACTGTAAGCAAAGCGTATTTAACTATGTGTCTTTATGGGAAGATATGACAAATCAAATAGGATACTGGGTAGACATGGATAATCCATATGTTACTTATCATAACAACTATATTGAATCAGTATGGTGGGCACTAAAACAAATGTGGAATAAGAATCTACTATATGAAGGGCACAAAGTAATGCCATATTGTCCTAGATGTGGAACAGCATTGTCTTCACATGAAGTTGCACAAGGATATAAAGATGTAAGTGATTTAACATGTATTGCAAAATTTGAAGTAGAAGATAGAGCAAATACATATATACTTGCATGGACAACAACACCTTGGACTTTACCATCAAACTTAGCTTTATGTGTAAATAAAGCATATACTTATGTAGAAGCAAAGGTACTAGAAACAGATAACGACAATATAAAACCAGGAGAAACATATATTTTAGCTAAAGACCTTTGTGAATCTATCTTAGGAGAAAATTATGAAATAATAAAAGAATTTAAAGGTGAAGAACTCCTAGGAATGAAATATAAACAATTATTACCATTTGCAAAAGTAGACGGAAAAGCATTTGTAGTAATACATGGAGACTATGTAAGCTTAGAAGAAGGAACGGGAATTGTACATATAGCACCAGCATATGGTGAAGATGATAGTTTAGTTGCTAAGCAAAATGGAATCACATTTGTAAACTTAGTAGACAAAGAAGGAAAGTTTGTACAAGAAGTTACTCCATGGGCTGGAAAATTTGTTAAAAAATGTGATGAAAATATAGTAAATTACTTAAAAGAAAATAATAAATTATTCAAGTCAGCAAGACATATGCACTCTTACCCA
>CASTFX010000024.1 GCA_949448405.1 uncultured Clostridia bacterium | reverse complement strand
ATCTACAAGCCCATTCCTATAATACTTTTCATTCCAATAATCAATATAACCCATAAAATTCTCATCAAGAAAACTAAGTTGTTTTTGGACATATTTCTTATCCTTTTTAGGAACACGTTTTAAAATTCTGTCAGAAATCTCATCAAAATAAATATAATGTTTTCTATCCTCATCACAAGTCAAAGAACATAAATCTTCCTCACTAAAATTTAACCAATCTTTTAAAATATCATCATTAACTTCTCTTAAATTATTCATTGTTAAAACCTCCATTTTTATAAATTTTAAAATTTAACACATCAAAACACAAAAAAACTTGCAAATACAAACTTAAAAATATATTGAAATTTCATATATTTGATGCCTCAAAAAACTGGGGACAAATTGGGGACAACGCCAGCAAAAAAGTACAAAATTTAACCGAATTCATAATCACACCAATTTGCTATAACCCTATTAAAACCAATAAAAACTCAAGTTAACAAAATTCCTCAAAAATACTTATTAAATTCTCATACCCCGAAGGCACAATCTAAAAACAAATAGCATCTTGACATTGTTCCGAATATAGTATAAAATAAAACATATACAATATTATTCCGAATTAAGAATAATATAAAAGGGGAGAAAGCTATGGGATACTTAACTGCTAAACAACTTTCAGACATATGGGGAATATCAGAAAGAAGAATTATTAAACTCTGTAAAGAAGATAGAATAAATGGAGCAATAAAAAACGGAATGGTTTGGGAAATTCCAGAAGGAACACTTAAGCCATCTGACAAAAGAAGTAATATATACAAATATATAAATATTCAAAAAAGGATATTGATTATAAATGCAATAGAAGAATTAAAACAATATTTGCAAGAAATATTAAAAAAAGAAGGATATATAGCAGAGTATAAGGATTATAATGAAATTAATAATCAATTAGAGAAATATTATGAAGGACTCATATATTTTCCAATAAACAATATAGACAAAAGCGAAGAAAAATTTATTATAGATTTTTCACAAAAATTAAATTCAGAATCAAGTATAGTAATTATAGATTATAATGAACAAAAAAGAAACAAAATAGAGCAGAAATTAGCAGAAAAATTAAAACAAGAAATAGGACTAAAAATAAATGCATTAGTGCTAGACATACAAAAAGATAAAGATATGTTGATTAATTATAATGAAATAGCAGAAGATACAATAAATCTACTAATAAAATTCAAAAACACAACAGGAATTGCAATAACAACAGATGGAGGAAAAATAGAATTTGACACAAAAAATAGAACAGAAGATTTAAATGTAGGAAAATTTTATAATGCAATAAATAATTATTTTAACAAATTAACTAAAGAATCATATTTATGGTGCGCATCTACAATGTTAGAAGATGAATGGACAGAATCACCACAAGAGATGAATTTTAGGGTAATGAATTTAGAAGTAGCAAATAGAGGAGCTAATGTAGAAAGAATATTTATATTTAGCAAAGATAAAATAAAAGAATTCAAAAAAAATAAAACTCTAAAAATATACATGCAAAGCAACATAAAAACATTATTTGTAGACTATGACGAAATTAAGAAAAGAAGTCCGAGATTATTAAAAATAGTTGGAGACGGATGGGACGGAATAGATAAAAATACTTTGATAGTAGATTTGCCAGAATCAAATACAAAAAGAGGATATATTTCTAAAAATAATAAAGAAGTAATGAAAGCATATAATTGTTTCCAAGAATTAAAAAAACACTCAAAAGATTTAAAGGAGGTTTTAAAATGACAATAACTTATATATTATCACAAGTATTTATATTAATAAATTATGCATTTCTGATTATGACATATCAATCCAAAAGCAGAAAACATATATTGATATTTAATTTTTGTGCACTAAGTGCAACTGCAATATCATATATATTTTTATCAGCCTATTCAGGTTTAGCAATGGCAATTATAGCAATTATAAGAAATATTATATTTATTATAGATGAAAAGAAAAACGGAAAAAGTAATAAAAACGGAACTAAAGATTATATAATCTTAGCTGTCTTATATGCGATATCAATTATATCAGCAATATTTACATATAATGGAATATTAAGTATGATGTCTGTTGTTGCAACAATGTTATATACATATTCTGTATGGCAAAAGAGTACAAAAGTTTATAAAATACTCGGACTTCCAATTGGAATAATATGGCTAATATATAACATATATATAATGTCAATTTTTGGAATTATAATGGAAGCGGTATTAGCTATATCTGCAATAATAGGATATGTTAAAGAAAGAAAAAAGACAGAAATTAAAAATGAGGATAAAAAAAGAGAATTAATTTATAAAAAGATTGAAGAAAAAGATAAAAAACAATTATTTAATCTTATTGACACAGTATTAAAAGGGTTAGAAAATTCTGAATATTTTATTCCTTATGAACAATGGGAATTTGACAGTATGTTTGATGAAAAAAATTATGCACCATTATATGGAGCATATGATAAAGAAAAGCTTGTGCGGAATGGCTCAGTTATACATTTCTCAAGATATGCTCTCGGATTTTAAAAAAGAATTTGGACTTGAACAATATAATGTATGCGAATTAGGTGGAAATCTAGTACTACCAGAATATAGAGGAAGAGGAATAACAACAGAACTCCAAACCATTGAATTAGAATTAGCCCAAAAATTAGATTTTGATTATATAATTTCAATGGCACATCCAGACAACATAAGCAGTCAAAAAACACTTGAAAAAGTAGGACTAAAATTTGTAAAGGAAACAAAATTAAATAATGGATTTTTAAGAAAATTATATATGTTAAGATTAAAATAATTGATTTAAATAAAAAACAATGCTAAAATTAATAAAAATAAGAAGAAAGATAAAATAAAAATGGGTAGAAGAAAAAAACAAAAGAAAATTCAAAATATATTAATTTATATAATTTCTGTAATATTTTTAATAATAATTGGATATATATTCGATACAATCCAGGACAAAATTAATTCAGAAAATAATATTATAAATAATAATACAACTACAAATATAACAGAAAATTCGTATGATTTGGGAAATATACCAATATACACTGGTGAAGCATCTGTTAAAATAAACAATAATATACCATTTTTTAATGAAAACGATTTTACAGAAGAACCATTTGAAAGGTACAGCAAACTAGACAAAGAAAAAAGATGTGGAGTTGCATTTGCTAATATATGTATAGATACAATGCCAAAAGCAGATGAAAAAAGAGAAAGCATATCAAATGTTAAAAATTTATCGGGCTGGGTCCAAAAAGAATATCCAAATGTAATTGGAACAAGATATTTATACAATCGTTGTCACTTAATAGGGTGGCAATTATCAGCAGAAAATGCAAATATTCAAAACTTAATGACAGGGACTGCTTATCTAAATTATGCTATGCTTGAATATGAAAATGAAGTTGCAAACTACATAAAAAGTAATAAAAATTATCATGTGTTATATAGGGTAACACCGATATTTGAAGGAGATAATAAATTAGCGAGCCGGTGTTCAAATAGAGGCACAGTCTGTAGAAGATAGGCAAGGAATTTCATTTAATGTATATTTATATAATGTACAACCACGGAATAGAAATTGATTATAAAACAGGTGAAAGCTATGAAAAATTATTATTAGGCGAATAAAACATATATGTGCTCAATAAGAATTTATTGAGTACATATTTTTTCTTGTTAATTCATCTTCATATATATATTTTCCATTTTTAAACTTAACAACAGC
Source organism: uncultured Clostridia bacterium (assembly GCA_949448405.1). GTDB lineage: Bacteria > Bacillota > Clostridia > TANB77 > CAG-508 > JAAWPK01. The sequence continues at coordinate 8,102 of CASTFX010000024.1, read as the reverse complement.
ATCATTACATAATAGACCAAAAGTATCATCAGAAAAATTTACTTCCTCAAAAATTATATTAGTATTTGAATCCTTAAGATATGCACTATGAAGGTTTTTTTGGACTACAACATATAAATTATTCTCTTTTCTATATTTTTGGAGTTTACTTTCTTGCAAATTAGCGATTTCTTGAGCAATTTTTTCTAATTGTTTAGAAACTCTCTTACTTCCTAAAAAATCTATCTCATAAATATTTCCATCTTTTTTTAATATTATACCAGTTTGAATATTATTAGGTAAATTGGATCCAGTTAAATGAATTTTCTCTAATTTTTCTCCATTTTTATATTCATTAATTTCATAAATATTGTTTATGTTATATTTATCATGTAAATCATTATTCGATGAAACATAATAAACACTGTCTTCATTATCTATAGTTTTACTGTAACTTTTTAGTATATCAGAAGATTTTTCATAAAAATCCTCTAAGGAATCATATGATATTTTATATTTTGATATTAAATTATTAATATTCATAAAATCAGATAAATTTTGATTTTCTAAAATATTTTTTCTAGCATTACCTAAATAGTTTGTTAATTCATCAATAAATTTTAAGGCATAATTACTTTCGTGAAAATTACGAGAAAAATCGTTAAAAAAATCTAGATTCAATAAAATCACTCCTAAATAAAAAATGTGAAAATTGTTATTAGAAATAATAACAAAAGATTAAAACATAATTATTATACACTAATAAAAAATGTAAATCAACTACTATATCAAAAAGAATAGATTACTTGAAAAAAGCAATCTATTCTTTTTATATTTAAATAAAACTAAATCCATTCGTGATATTTCTTTATATAAAGTTTTTTAGCAAAAATTGCAACAAAGCAATAAAGTACAGTTATATCCAAAATTAATATAATATATTTACCAGCAATAGGAACGAGTCCAACTAAAGCACCAAGGGCAGTAAACGGAATTAAAATTCCAGCTAAGATAAGGCAAATAGAAGAAATATATACAGCCTTATGAGCATTGCTTTGGAAAAATGGTAATTTAGAAGTTCTTATTATGTGCATACCAACTAGGTTTGAAGTAATACTATAACTAAACCATATTGTTTGGAATGTAGATACATCTCTTACTTTAAAGATAAACCATAAAGAAGCAAATACTACTAAGTCAAAAGCAGAACTAAGAGGTCCCATGAAAAATATAAAATTCTTCAAACTCTTTATAGAAATACTCTTAGGATGAGCTAAAGACTCTTTATCTACATTATCAAAAGGTAAAGTCAATTGACCAAAGTCATAAAGTAATCCTTCTAGCAATAATTGAATTGGAGTTTCAGGAAGAAATGGTAGTAAAGCACTTGCAATAACAACAGAAATCACTTCCCCAAAGTTAAAACTTGTTGCAAGTTTAATATATTTCATAAGATTAGCAAATGTACGCCTTCCTTCAGTTACACCATCAAGTAAAACATTTAAATCCTTTTCGAGCAATATTATATCAGCAGATTCTTTTGCAATATCAACTGCTGAATCTACAGAAATGCCAACATCTGAATTAGTAAGAGAAGGGCTATCATTTATACCATCTCCCATATAACCGTACTACGTTACCGAGCTTCTTTTAAAAGTCTAACAATTCTAGCTTTTTGTATAGGAGAAAGCTTAACAAAAATATTAGTTCTCTTAAGAAGCCTCAAAACAGCTATGTCAGATAATTTATCAATTTTGCTTCCAGTAACAATATTTTTAGAATTAATTCCAACTTTATTACATACGGTTCTTGTAACTTCTGCATTATCACCAGTTAAAACGATAACACGAATTCCTGCATTATTTAATTTCTCAATAGAACCTTTAGCACTTTCCTTTGGAGGATCCAGAAATCCTATGAATCCAAGAAGAACCATATCTTTTTCATCTGAAACGGAAAAATGTTCTATATGTCCAACATCATTTTTTTGACACACAGCAACAACTCTTAATCCTTCCTCATTCAAAGATTTACTAATGTTTCGAATATTATCTTTAATTTCTTTGGTAATATTAGAAATCTCACCATTATTAGAAACTTTAGTACAAATATTTAATATTTCCTCTACTGCACCTTTAGTAATAAGTTGAATTTTTGAACCATCATTAACAACAACAGACAAACGTCTACGAGAGAAGTCAAAAGGAATTTCATCGACTTTTTCATATTTACTTTCAAATTCACTCATACCATTTTCTAAACCACGTTTTATAACAGCTTCATCAATGCTACCCTTTAATCCAGTTTGAAAAAATGAATTTAAAAAGGCATATTTTAAAATTTGTATATCTTCATTACCATAAATATCCAAATACTTCTCAAGTACGATTTTGTCCTCAGTTAAAGTACCAGTTTTATCAGTACATAAAATATTCATAGCACCAAAATTTTGAATGGAATCCAATTGCTTAACAATAGTTTTCTTTTTTGACATTCTAACAGCACCTTTAGAAAGGCTAGAAGATAGAATAACAGGTAGTAAAAGTGGAGTAATACCAATTGCAATAGCAACGGCAAATGTAAAAGCAGTTATAACATCATGTTTCCAAGCATTTAATAAAAATACAATAGGTATCATAATAATCATAAAACGAATTAAAAGTTTACTAATATTTTCGATACCCTTTTGAAAAGCAGATTTAGGTTTACCATTTGATAAAGTATGAGCAACCTTACCAAAATAAGTATCATCGCCAATTTTAATAACAACGCCTTTGGCGCTACCAGAAATAACATTGGTACCCATGAAGCATATAGTATCTAAATCAGCGATACTATCTAAATCTCCAATATCAAGCTCACTTTCATCTAATTTTTTCACACTATCAGATTCACCGAGTTAAAGCAGATTGACCAACATATAAATCTTTAGAATTAATAATTCTCAAATCAGCAGGAATCATACTTCCAGCAGATAAAACTACAACATCTCCGAATAGTAACATGGCTAATTGGAATTTTAACCTCACTACCATCTCTTAATACAGATACTTCTGTTGCAACAAGTTCTTTTAATTTTTCAGCAGCTTTATTAGAACGGTACTCTTCAAAAAAATCAAGTAAAGTACTTGCAGAAACCAAAATAATAATAACTATAATATTTGCATAACTAGGTGTTTCTGGTAGATAAATATCAGTATAAATAAGTAAAAGGACAATTCCAAGCAAAATGGAATTAAAAGGTGTAAATAAACTTTCAAAAAAATAATTATACCATTTCTTAGGTTTAGCCTGTTTAACCTCATTTAAACCATAATTATTTATTCTAGAATTAACTTCATCTAAAGAAAGTCCATTTACTTGAACTTTATATTTTTGTATAAATTCATCTTTAGATAAAGTAGCTTCTGTTCCATATAATTTATTAATATTAACGTCTTCTTTTGTAGTATTAACAGACAAAATAATCATCTCCTAAATTCTATACTATAAAAAGTATACCACTAAATGTAAAAATTTAAAACAAAAAAATTAAAAAGGTATATTATATAAAATAAAATTGATGAAATTATTTCAAATGTATCAGAAGAAGCAAAAGGGAATCCGTATAAGATTCCCATAATTTTTGTAAATATACAAGGATTTACAAAGCTAAGACTGCACCTAAAACAAAAATACCTTCATTTTCAGCATATATTGTATTAAATTGAGAGATAGGAAGCGGATTATCTCCAAAACCACATTCAATTGTATATCCAGGTAAATTATAATTTTGAATAAACCAATCCTTATATCCTGCGAAGCTCGAAGCAAAAGGTGTATCTTCTAATTCATATCCACTAGAATTTGCAAATTGCTCACCTATATAATAAGAAGCAGGTGGAAGATAATCTAAGTATCTCCAGTAAATTACTCTACCTTGTGTATGATAAGCTAAAATCAATCTAAATTTATGAGCAAGAGTAAATTTATATAAAGCAATTGACTCAGGAGCAACCAATGGAGCAGTGCCAACGAAATCACGAGGAGCAGGAGATTTAAATCCCTGTTCAAATTTTATTTCTTTAGCCTCTTCCCAATTAGCAGGGAATTGTAAATTTAAATCCACACCTTCAATATTAGCCTTCCAGCCAGCAGGGAATGGAATAGAAGGATAATCTTTTGAAATTTTTTCAGCATTTTTGTAGGCCTCAGAATTTTCTGAAAGCCCAGAAGTTACTAAGTCAACTCCATCAGGGTTACACATAGGAACTATATAAATAGAAGTAGAATTAAAAATATTTCTAGCTCGATATCCATAAATATATCCATCATTTACATATGCCTTTGAAAAGTTTTCGGCAAATTTCATAAGAACAGGACTAGTTATCCACTCATTCGCATGAATAGATGCACTATAAAACACCTCTTTTGGACCAGTTCCAATTTTCATATAAGGAATATCTCTTCCAAGAACAGAAGTACCAATACTTCCAATTTCAATAAATGGGAAAACTGTAGAAAAAGCAGAAATATTCATTTTCATAATATCATATGTATAACTAACATCAGTAGGGACAATATAAGAAAAAGGAACTATGATAGAAGAACCAATAACAAGATTATTAGGATTAATAGAAGGATTAGCAGCAATAATTCTATTAACAGTAGTAGAAAATTTAGCAGCTATATTATATAAAGTATCATTTGCTCTTATTACATATGAGGTATACCCATAAAGATAAGGATATAAAGCATTCCATGTACTAGAGCCAACAATACCATCTTGAACTAAACCAAAATTTTTTTGAAAATTTAAGACAGCATTATAAGTCAGATTTCCAAAAATTCCATCAACACTACCAGAATAAAAACCAATTTTTTTTAAGGTGCTTTGAAGAAGCATAACTTGTGGTCCGAATAGAACCACGTTTTAAAGTATCCATAAAAACCTCCATTTTAAGCAATTAATAAACACAATTATATAAAATAATATGCCAAAATAATATAATAGGTTCAAGTGGCTAGAATAAAATATAAATAATATATTGTAAATAAAATCAAATTGTGGTATATTAACTTTGGAAAATTAAATTATTCATAAAATATATTACAATGGAGGAATCGCATTGGAGAAAATAATAATAGAGGGGAAAACTAAACTAAAAGGAGAAGTTACAATAAGTGGAGCAAAAAATGCAGCAGTAGCAATACTTCCAGCAACACTCTTAATAAATGGAGTATGCACAATAGATAATATTCCAGAAATAAGTGATATAAAAGCATATTGTACTATCCTAGAAAGTTTAGGAGTAAAAATAAAAAGAGTAGCCCAAAATGTTTTGGAGATAGACACAAGAAATATAAACAGTGTTGAAGCACCATTAGACTTAACAAGTAAATTTAGAGCATCATATTACTTAACAGGAGCTTTACTTGGAAGATGTAGACATGCAGTAGTTGGAATGCCAGGAGGGTGTAAACTAGGTGCAAGACCAATGGATCAACACATAAAAGCATTTGAAGCACTAGGAGCAACAGTAGAAACAGAACAAGGAAAGATAGAAGTAAAAGCTAAAAAACTACAAGGAAGTTCTATATATTTAGACATAGTATCAGTTGGTGCAACAATTAATGCAATGCTTGCAGCAGTACTTGCAGAAGGAATAACAACAATAGAAAATGTAGCTAAAGAACCACATATAGTAGATTTAGCAAATTTCCTAAATAAAATGGGAGCAAAAATCACAGGTGCTGGAACAGATAGAATAAGAATACAAGGGGTAGAAGAATTAAAACAAGAAGGAAGCTATTCAGTTGTACCAGACCAGATAGAAGCAGGAACATTTATGCTTGCAGCAGTTGCAACAAGAGGAGATATAACAGTAAAAAATTGTATAACAAAACACTTAGAATCAGTAACCGCAAAAATTATTGAAATGGGAGCAAAAGTAGAAGACATAGATGGAGAAACAATAAGAGTTAGTTGTAGTAAAAGGCCAAATAAAGTAAACATTAAAACTCTACCATATCCAGGATTTCCAACTGATTTACAACCACAAATGGGAGTTGCTATGTCGACAGCACAAGGAACAAGCATAATAACAGAAAGCATATGGGACTCAAGATTTCAATACACAGAAGAACTAAATAGAATGGGAGCAAAAATAACATCGCAAGGAAAAGTAGCATTTTTTGAAGGAATGGAAAAATTAACAGGAGCTCCAGTATATGCAACAGACTTAAGAGCAGGAGCAGCTCTAATAATTGCAGGAGTTATGGCAGATGGAGAGACACAGATATATAATATAGAACATATAGACAGAGGCTATGAGAATATAGAAGAAAAATTCAGAGCACTTGGAGCAAAAATAAAAAGAGTAGAAGAACAGTAGAAAATAAGAGAGGTAAACAAAGTGAAATTCTGTAGTTTATACAGTGGAAGTACAGGAAACAGCCTATTTGTACAAGGAAACGAAACCAAAATATTAGTAGATGCAGGAGTAAGTGCAAAAAAAGTTGTTGAAGGATTAAGTTCAATAGACGTAGATATTAATGACATAAATGCAATAATAGTAACACATGAACATATAGATCACATAAGAAGCATTGGGACACTTGCAAAAAAGTATAACATACCAGTGTATGCAAGTTTAGGGACATGGAATGGAATAGAAAATGAAAAATCAGTAGTAAATATAGAAAACAAAAACTATTTTAAAGTTGGAGAAGAAATAGAAATAGGAGATTTAAAAATAAAATCATTTTCAACTTCACACGATGCAATGGATTCATGTGGATTTAGTATAAAAAATGATGATAAAAAAATAAGTATAGCAACAGATTTAGGCGAAATGACCAAAGAAGTTATAGAAAACTTAAAATCCAGCAAATTTGTGCTATTAGAATCAAATTATGATCCAGAAGTTTTAAGATGCTGTTCATATCCATATTCTGTAAAAACTAGAATAGCAGGAATAAGAGGACATTTATCTAATAATGAAGCTGGAAAAACAATATCACAATTGATAAAATATGGGCTAGGAAACGTAATGCTAGGACATTTAAGTAAAGAAAGCAACTTTCCAGAACTTGCATACAAAAGTGTAGTAAATGAACTTGTGCAAAGTGGAATGAAAGAAAAAGAGATAGAGCTCGGAGTAGCAAGCAGATTTGAACCAAGTAAAGTAGTAAATATATAAGTAGAAGTATAAACTTCTAACATTTAGGAAAAGCTAAGTGTTAGGAGTTTTGTTTTATTAGAAAGGAAGCGGAAGAGTGAAATCATTATGGATAGATACAGAAAAAGATATATTGAAAAATAGTAAAAAATTAGAAGGAATAGTAGAAAGTGATGTATGTATAATAGGTGGAGGAATAACAGGAATTAGTACAGGATACTATTTAAGTAAAAGTGGAAAAAGAGTAGTAATACTAGAAAGGGAAAAAATAGGAACAAAAACAACAGGAAACACAACAGGAAAAGTAACTTCACAGCATGGACTATTCTACAAATATTTAATAGATGACTATGGAAAAGATTATGCAGAAGAATATTATAATGCGAATCAAGAAGCTATAGAAAATATATCAAACATAATAAAAGAAGAAAATATAGAATGCGATTTTGAAAGACAATCAGCATATGTATTTACAAAAAGTAAAGAAGAATTATCAAAAATAAAAGACGAAGTTACAGCAGTAAAAGAAATAGGAGGAGAAGCAAAATTTATAGAAAATATCGAAATCCCAATAAAAAATGTACTTGGTGCAATAGAATTTCCAAATCAAGCACAGTTTAATGTCATGAAATATCTAAAAGGTCTTACAAAAATAATTATAGAAAATAAAGGACAAATATATGAAAAAAGTAAAGTATGTTCAATAAAAAATGAGAATAATGGATATAGAGTATATACAGAAAATGGACGGAATTATAAAAGCCAAATACGTAGTTATTGCAACACATTATCCAATAATAAATATTCCAGGATTCTATTTCTTAAAAATGTATCAAGAGAAATCATATATAATAGGAATAGAAACAAATCACAAATTATTTAAAGGAATGTATATAAATAGTGAAACGCCTACAGTATCACTAAGAACTGCTCAAAATGGAGATAAGAAAATAGTATTAGTAG
>CASTFX010000023.1 GCA_949448405.1 uncultured Clostridia bacterium | reverse complement strand
CTCTTGTGTAGGTGTTATATCTATTAATTCCTTGTTTGCATTTTGTTCTATTTCGTAAGCAACTTCTGCCTCTTTTAACTCTTCATCAGAAGTTTCGAATGCTTTCCTTATCATATTCAAATTACTATCATCTTTTGAATTTATATAATATTTACACATCTTATTAATCGCTGTTCTCTTACACATATCTTCCGTAAATTGTGAATGTGTACTATCTTTTCCGTTTGGGTTTAGCTTAGATTTACTCCATGAAGTTTTTATTTGTTCTAGTGTCATTATTAAGCTTTCCTCAGCATTGTTCTTATATATAATAGTTGCATATGCTCCAATAATTTTAGCTTTATTTATGTTATCAAAACTTCTACTATGTGAGCTTATTGTTGTTTTTCCTCGTTTTATTTCTGTTTCTACTTTATCGCCTTCATATATTATTTCTGCTGTTATATCCTCTATTTCTCCAAATTGTTTCGCTACTGCTATTGATCCAAAATAGCTTCTCATTAATGTTAATTGGTTTCCATATGGTATGAAATAGCATTGGTTTTTCATCGGATTTAAACCTTGGATAATCATATTTAGTAGTGCATTTGCTATGCTTGGTTGCGTACATGTTTCTAATGCTAACTTTCCGTTTTTATCTTTTACCTCTTGCAATTTTAGCCATGCACTTTTTAAAGCATTTTCTGGACTATAATTATTAGGGAAGTATATTTGCCCTGCTTGCTCGAATTGTTTTATCTTATTCAACACATTATCTGTTATATTTCTTTCGTCTTTTACAGCTTGAACTGTTGTGTTTTCTTTTTTTACCATCTCATTATTCATTTTTTGTTTCCTCCTCTTCTTTAATAATACAAAAATCTTTTTCAAATTTTTCTTCAGATAAAATATTAATGCTCTTGTCCTCGTCAATTAATATGTACTCGTCTCTCTTTATATCAATAAAGTTATTATTTATTTTTAATGATAACTTTAGCGGATAACCCTCTTCACTAATTTGATATTGTTTACTTGGTAATAATTCTCCTAGCTTAGCCCAAAATTTAGGCGAATTTGGTGTATATTTTAAACACGTATATTCTTTACTTTTTTGAATACATTTCATAATTATTTTTCCTCGCTTTCTATTTTTTTCATTAAATATTGTATTTGCTTTTCTTTTGTTTTTGGTTTTACAGTTATTGTTGTACTATTTTCTTTTATAAAGTTTAATATTGTATGTACCCCCATATAAAACCCTTTGTAGTGCTCTAATTCTAGTCTTGTCTTTGCTAGTTCCTTTTTTAACTTTTCTTCATTTTCTGGTTTACCCTTCATTACTGCACCTCAATTCTTAGCTCATTATCTTCAGATACAATTAAGCTAATTACTTGTGCATTTGTCTTATATAGTTCATTAATAGACTCTCTATTATCTATAAATATTGGTGCTGTTGCATTATAAAATCTTGATAGTGTGTTAATTATGTCTAACCCTGCTAGTATTTTATGTGCATTATTAACGTCTGCATATGGAACTCCGTTAACTAATGTATCGCAACATTCTTCTAGTCCGCCATTGATTTGTGTCTTGAATAGCCTAAAGTTCACTACTTCAAAGTTACTGTTTATTGTGTTTTCTAGTAATTCTACTTTTGTTTTTGTAAATTCTTCTATCTGATATTGCTGTGCCTCTAGCTCTTGTATCTTTTGTGATATATCTTCTTCTTGCTTTTTTAGTTCTTCTATTCTTACTTTTGTTTTTTCTTGTGTATCTCTTTCGCTTAGCTTTTTGTTTATATCTTCTATTTGTGTATTTATCTTTGCCTTTTGTACCCTTAATTCTGTTATATCTTCACTTGTTAGCTTATCTACCTCTTGTTGTAATTCTTCTACTTTTGCTAATTTTTCCTTATATTCTGTATTCTCTGTAACGTCTAATGGTTTTTGATTTGCTTTCTGCGCCTCTAGTTCGTCTAGTTTCTTTTGTATTTCGCTTGTTTGTTGTTCTTGTTCCGCTATTACATTTTGTAGTCTTTCTACTGCTGACCTATTTTCTTCCAGTCTAGCATTTGTTGCTTGTCCTTCTGCATTTATTCTTGCCTTTTCACTTTCCTGGTGCTTGCTAAAGTTTTCCCTAAAAGTTTCTTTTATTTTCTCAGCCTTCTCTGCTTCGTACTCCCTATTACAAGTTGGGCATTTAAAGTCATTCTCGTTAAACTCTAACTTTTTCTCGTTTTCCTCGTTCCACTTTTTTCTTAATTCTTCCCTTTTTTTAGTGTCTTGCTCTACCTTCAGTTTTCTTTCTTCAAGTTCTTCTTGATTTGCTCTTATCTTAGCCTCTAATACTGATTTTTCGTTTGTTAATTTTATCTCTTCAGCTGAATTTTTATTGCTATTTTCTGTTTCTAATTTAAATTTCAACTCATTTAGCTCTACTTTTGCTGCTGCTAACTGATTTGCTTTTTTTATGTTCTCCTCTGCTCTAGTTTGTATATCTGTCATTTGTGCTTCTATAGTTTTTAATTGATTATTAAATGTCTGCTTTTCTTCTTCTAGTTTGTCATAATTAACATTGTATTCTGTTATTAATGTCTGTGTAAGTTCGTCAATTCTTACTGGAATTGTTTCTTTTTCTTCTTTTAAGTCCTTAATTTTTGCTTGTACTACCTTTTTGTAGTCCTCTATTGTTCTTCCTTGTAAATTTTCTTGTAAGATTTTAAATTGTTCGTTTGAATTTAAAATGTCATTATCTGTTATATTGCTTCCTGATATACTTATTAATAGTTCTCTTTTTTCCTTCCATAACATTTTATTGAAGAATGTAGGGTCTGTAATAAGCTTAAATAGATTTTCTGATATAATACTATTGATTTTTTCTTCATAATCTTTCTTTTTGATTGGTACCTCGTCTATCCAATAGCTAGTTTCGTGGCCTGAGAACTCTTGCTGTTCTTGTCCTCTCTTCTTTACCCATTTTTCTTCTAGCATTTTTTTGAAGGTCATTTCCTGACCATCTACTGATAATATTGCTTGTACCTCATGCTCTAAGTAATGTATTGCATTATTATTCTCGTCTAATGTCTTGATATTGAAATCCTTTCTGTCATTGCTATCTTTATCAAAAAATAGCCATTTAAATGCGTCAAATATTGTTGTCTTGCCTGTTGCATTTCTTCCATATATATTTGCGTTTTGTCCTTCAAAATTTATCTCTAAATCTTTTATTCCTTTGAAGTTTTTGAGTTTTAAATTTTTAATTCTAATTTCCACTATTTACCCTCCTTAAATTGAATATTCTTTCCATATCTTCCATTGCCTCGATAAATCCACACTCTGAACATATATCTGTTTTCCCGTCTTTCCTTGATAGTGCTGGTCTATCTCCAAGTGGTCCTCCATATTTAGGACACTGTTTTTCCATTTTCTCTCCTCTCTTGATTTCTAAATATATCTGTGCTAAAATATATTTAGAAACACTTATAAATGTTTTTTGATAGAACTATTTACTTACTTGGTGGTTTGTTGGTAGTTCTATTATTTTTGCTCTTTCTTCGTCATCTACTAAATCTTTAAGTAGAGCCATAAAGTTATTGTCAGCTATACTATGTATCTTTTGAACTCTGTCTAATTTGCTTCCATAGTCATTACAAGTGCAAAAATCCCTTATTAGCCTAAATTGTTCTGCACATTCTGTCTTAATGTCGTGTATCTCTCTATCTCTGAGTCTTATTGCTTTTTCTAACTCCAGTATCTTCTGTGTATGCTTACCTAGTCCCATCTTCTCACCCCTTTCATCTTCTCTTTTATTAGATTTAATGTCAGTAACATATCATAACGCTTTACCTTCCACTTGTTTATTGCTATTAATTCTTTTATGTATAATAAGTAAAATTTAATCATTTGTTTTATCCTCCGTTAATACCCACTCGAGTGCTTCTATATAACACTCATGTATATACTTTTGTATTTTAGTTAGCTCTTTATTGTGCTTAATTCTTTTTTTATGTCTTTGAAGTTCTTCTTCGATTTGTTGTTGACTTTTCATGGCTTTTTCCTCCTACATAATCATTCCGCATACAAACATTGCTGTAAATATAAGTAGTGTTGCTTGTCCTATCAGCATATTTGCAATAGTTCTACGCATTACATACTTTGGTTCTGTTCTCTTTTTCATTTGTTCTTACCTCCTAAACTTCAACTCCTACAAATTGCAGAAATTTATTCTTAAAAATAACATAATTCCATTTTCCTTCAGGCTTATCTGGCGGAACAGCACTTCCAAATGGAAACCTGTTTTGCCTCAGTCCTGCTCTTATAAATTCAGCATTTTTTCCTATCATTTTTGCTGCTTCGTATGGTGTTATAGTTTCTACTTTCGATAACTCTTCCATTTTCTCAACTCCTTTCTGTTGAATTTTCTGTTATTTTGATATATAATCTACCTCACACTAAAGAGAACCATATTTATTTTTAGAAAGTGAGGTGTTTTTAGTGGACCCAAATTGGATTATGGCAATAATTGCTATTGCTGCAATAGTTTCTCCTACAATAGTTTCTGTAATTGATAATATATTTAAGTATAAGTCTAGGAAGCTTGAACTTTCATATCCTAAACAGCGTGAAGCTTTAAGTCAATTTGTTTTTTGTGCTATGGAATATTACGTTGGTGGCTCATTTACTTATACAACTAAATATATCGCTGCTAAAAACAATCTATATGCTTATTTCTCTAATGTTCCCAGCAAAGAAATTGACAAATTAGATGAATTGTCTAAATCTAAGCAATTAGATGAATATAAAAAATGCCTAAATAATATTGCTATAAAGCTATCACAGCAAATAGATAAATAATAACTATTATAATTACATATAATGCATAAGCCCAAGTTGTATTTGGGTTTATTTTTTTGTGCCATAGGATTATCGATAGTATTGCTACTACAATTACTAGAAGTGTTGATCCCATATCTTCCTCCTTATTTAGTTGTGTTTTATTTTATTCTGTTGTATAATTTCTTAGAGCCTGAGCACTACTTTACATAGAAAGGAGTGTTGCCTTATGTCTAAAGAAGAAATCGCTTTACAGCTTACTTTATCGAGGGTTAATAATTTAGCCAAAACTACTTCTGCTAACAATTACACTGAAGGAGAAAATTATAACGCTGAGCTTGGAAAGCAAATTGCTTTATTATATAACACCATATATCATAACTTAGATTGCTATAAGCCATCTCCTATTGACGTTTAATATCCTTGGCTTCTAAGAATTACATTGGCTATCTCACACATAGCCGATGCATTATTTACTATTTGTTCAGGCTCATTACTGTTTATATTTCCTTGATTTATTTTCTTTTCCAATAAATCGTTCATTCTATTAAGCCTTTTTAGCTCATCTTTCATATAATCAGCTATCTCCATTTCTGTTTCCTCCTTTTAATTTTGTTTGCACAATATTTTGTGCTTATTCATCAAAAAAAATAGTGGAAACCTTATGTCCTAATGCCTTTGCTAATTTATTCATTATTTCGTAAGTTACATTTACATTGTTTTGCGTTTCTAGTGCTGATATTGTATTTCTTGACACTTCTGATTTTATGGACAGTTCTTGTTGAGTTAATCCTAATTTCTCTCTGTAATGTTTAACTTTATTAGCCACTCTTTCCACCTCACTTTTTATTTTAATTTCTGCACAATATTTTGTGCTTATGCATATATTATATCCTAAAAAAAACATTTGTCAACTATTTTGTGCAAATTTTTAAAAATTTTTTTAAAACTATTGATTTTTTGCACATTCTATTGTACAATATAAATATTGAAAGGTGTTGAAATATATGTATATTGGCGAAATAATTAAGGAGTATAGAACTACACACAACCTCTCACAAAGAGCTTTTGCAAGTAGAACAACATTAAGTCCTTCTTATATAAATACATTAGAAAAAATATATAATCCTAAAACAAATAAACCATACTCAGTTACAACTGATGTTGCTAATGAACTTGCAAAAGCAATGTTAATGAGTATTGAAGAACTATTATCTAAGATTAATGATAATCAAGAATTCACTACTACAGCTTCTTCAGCCATAGTCCTGGTATATGGTACTATTCCTGCTCGGTATTCCAATGGAATGTATAGAGGATATTATAGATACTGAGGAAATATCTGCAGATATGCTTAAAGGCGGTAAACAGTACTTTGGACTTAAAGTTAAGGGTAATTCAATGGAGCCTGAATACCTTGATGGAGATACCTTAATACTAGAAAAAGTAGAAGATTGTGAAAGTGGACAAGACGCTGTTGTAATGGTCAATGGAGATGCTGGAACTTTTAAAAGAGTATTCAAAAGTGAAAATGGAATTATCTTACAACCTTTGAACTCAGCTTATGCACCTATGCCCTATACTAATGAAGATATAATAAACAAGCCGATTAAAATCATAGGAAAAGTTATAGAATTAAGAAGAAAGAAATAAAAGGAGAATTTAAATTATGGAAGAAGATATAATGAAATTCAAAGCAACTCAAAAGTTAGATTGTTTACAAGTAGATAGTATTAACAAAACGTTTAAAGTGAAAGGTCAAAGTAGTGATGCTTTTCAAAAGAAAAAGAGCGGCTTGGTAAAAACTGCTATGGCAATTTCTACATGCGGTATGTCTACCGTTCTAGACAAAGCATTAAAATTTACTAAAGAAAAGATATATAGTTTTTCTGATTTGCATAGTTTTGAATTATTAGAAGATAATTCAACTATTACTTCAGGAGGCACTGGATTAGCTCTAGCAGCGACAGCATTAACTGGAAGTTATGCTGCTGGTGCTATGGGTGGAATTATAGGGAAAAAGAAAACCAAAAAAATTATAGAATCCATGATTATAAAATTAAATGTAAATGATTTTGATTGTCCTTGTATTATGATACCTCTAATCACTAAATCAACTAAAGTTGGAAGTAATGAATATAAGGAAGCTTACAATCAAGCTCAAAAGATAATATCAATGTTAGATTTGATTACTCATAATAATTAAACAAACATAAAAATAGATAATACACTCCATCGCCAAACTTTGTGTATTATCTACTACGAAATACAAACGATAATCGCTTGTAAGGTATTTTTATTATAACATATAATAAAGACCTTCTGCAAGCACCAAAAACTTGTTTAGGAGGTATTTTTATATGAACGATAAGATTGAAATCGATAAAAAATTTTTAGAAACCCTATTAAAACAGATTCCAAAAGAAAGAAGAAACAAAAAAAGACCAAATGGAATGGGTACAGTTGCATTTTTAGGTAGTAACCGATATAAGCCTTATGCAGCTCGAATACTTATTGGCAAAGACATAAATGGTCTACCTATATATTAAGATTTAGATACATTTAAGACTGAACTTGAGGCATTAATTTACTTAGAAACCTACCACTCAAACCCAACACCACTACAAGTTTATGA
This sequence comes from uncultured Clostridia bacterium, assembly GCA_949448405.1. GTDB lineage: Bacteria > Bacillota > Clostridia > TANB77 > CAG-508 > JAAWPK01. The sequence continues at coordinate 4,610 of CASTFX010000023.1, read as the reverse complement.
GCATAAGTATAATAGGATAGTATCTTTCCCTCAGAACCCTTATCCTCTTGTTCCTGTTAGTGTAAAAAATGCTAGCATTCATAGAAAAGATAAAAAGAATTATACTTTCAAGCAAGTTTTTGAAGAATTAAAAGAAAGTGCATTTCCAACAAAAGAAGAAATGAAACTAGAAAAAGAATATCACGTAAAGACAGAGGGAAAATTTGGACGAAAAAACTCCGAAAACATGATTACTGCTTTTAAGCAATCTCCACCTTTATACGACAAAATATATAGAGAATTAAGATTGTCAGATTTTAAAGCATGTGTTAATAATCCAACAGCCAAACTAAACACAAAGATAGGAATGGTTAAACTATATAAGCACATGGATACCTACGCTTATTCAGAAGATATAATAGAAAAAAAATATACAGATGCTCTAAAATATCCAACAGCTGATCATAACTCTAGGTCTCCATTCACTTATGAAGAAATCAAGTATTTATGGGAAATAAATGATAATGATTACCGTGTGCAATTTGCCAGAGACATATTATTACTTGCGATATATACGGGGTGCCGTGCTGAAGAATTGCTTTTTATATATACAAAAAATGTATTTTTAGATAAGAATTATATTATAGCAGGACTCAAAACTGAAGCTGGTACTAACAGAGTTATTCCCATCCATCCAAAAATTAAGCCGATTCTAGAAAAATACTATAATAAAAGCAGTGAATTCCTTTTCATATCTAAAAATGGAAAAAGGGCATCATACGCTGTTTACCTAAAACGTTATAAAAGGTTTAAGGGTAAGTATACAATGATAGATAAAACAGCTCATTGCGGCAGACACACCCTAGAAACAGAATTACAGAAATTAAACGTCAAACAAACTATCATTAATTCTATCATAGGTCATAAGAATGGCAATGTTGCTAGTGACGTATATAACCATGTTTCTCTTGAAGAAAAAATTGAAGCTATTAATTTAGTAACTTTTGAAACTGGTAAAATTTGTATATTTAAAAATAAAGAAAACGTGTCTTAGAACTAGTAAAACTTGTGCGGTTAATAACAAGTTAATAACAAACTATAAAAAGTACTGAAACACGAAAATCTTATTTTCCTTTATATTTCAGTACTTTTGTGATTTTAAATAAATTAGTGTCACCCCTTTGTTAAATGGAATTTCCTTTCTGTCTATCCTTTTATGTTTAAATTCCTTTCTTACCATATTCATTATAACTTGTCCTTTTCTATACCCATGAACCACAACTATTTCTTTTATTTTTGGTTCTGCTGTATCTATTGCCCTTTCTAAATAAAACATGGCTTCTTGTTTCTCCATATCATGTAAGTCTAACACTATTCGCTCTTCATCAGTTATAAACATATCGTCAAGCATATATTCCCTCCTACACAAAAGCAAAATTGGCTTTATAACTCATACTACCTATGCTTGCTCCTGCATTTTCAGTTTATTGAATAGTAAATTCCCTATTCAATGAAAAAAGGAACTTTTTAGGTTCCTAATTTTTATATATAAAATATTGAGAGTACTACTGCAAGAACTGCAAATGTTGCTCCTAGCATTATAGTCCATTTTTTCATTCTGCCTTCTTTAGTTCTACCTTTATTTTGGTTGTAGAAATTATTTGTGCTTGAACCTGTAACAGTCGAAGTTACTCCTGAAGACTCTTTGGACTGAATTAATGATAATATTATTAATGCAACTGCAACTACTACGTATACTACCATTAATATATTTTTTATAATCTCCATTTTAGTATTATCATCCTTTCTTAATACAAAAACTTGTATGCAGATTTTATTTTAACATATTTATTCTTGAATTGCAATTATTTTGTTAAATTTTTTTACATTTCTAATTTATGATATACTTTTTTACCTTTTTTAATTATCGCATACCCCTCTGAAAAGTCTTTTTCAGATAAATTGTAATTTATATCTGTTACTTTTTCATCATTTAATGTAATTCCACCTTGTTCTATAAGTTTTCTCGCTTGTCCTTTTGATGGTGCTATTTCTACTTTTATAATAGCATCTACTAAACTTATATTTATATCTTCTATTTTTGTTGTAGGCATATTTTCAAGATTTCCGCTTCCTTCAAACAAAGCTTTCGCAGTCTCTTCCGCTTTCTTTGCCTCTTCTTCTCCATGTATTAATTTTGTTATCTCATACGCTGCAACTTTTTTTGCTTCATTTATCTCTTCATCCTTTAGTGCTGATAATCTTGCAACTTCTTCATCAGGTAAAAATGTTAAAAGTCTTAAAACCTTTTCTACTTCTGTATCGCCTATATTTCTCCAATATTGGTAAAATTCATATGGAGATGTTCTTTCAGGATTTAACCAAAGTGCACCTTTTTCCGTTTTTCCCATTTTTTTGCCTTCTGCTGTTGTAAGTAATCTAAATGTTAATCCATAAGAATCTTCTGAGCCTACTTTTCTAATAAGTTCAACTCCACCAATTATATTTGACCATTGATCATTTCCACCAATTTGTAATTTACAGTCATATTTGTCATGTAGATATAGAAAATCATAACTTTGTAATAACATATATCCCATTTCAAAAAAAGTTAAACCTGTTTCTAGTCTTGTTTTATAACACTCTGCTGAAAGCATTCTATTTACAGAAAATAGAGTTCCTATTTTTCTCATAAAATCTATATAATTTAAGTCAAGTAACCAATCTGCGTTATTTACTATTATTGCTGCATTCTCCCCTTCAAATGAAACAAATCTTTCTGCCTGTTTTTTTATGCATTGTACATTATTATCAATTGTCTCTCTTGTCATCATCTTTCTCATATCTGTTTTTCCTGAAGGATCTCCTATTGTTGCTGTTCCTCCACCCATTAGTATTATTGGTCTATGTCCAGCTTTTTGAAGTCTTGCTGCAACCATTAATGCCACAAAATGTCCTATATGCATACTATCTGCTGTTGGGTCTATTCCTATATAAAATCTAACACTCTCTTTTTGAAAAACTTCTCTTAACTCTTTTTCATGTGTTAATTGTTCTATATATCCTCTATCCTCTAGTTCTTTTATTATATCTGTCATTTCATTCCCTCCTTAAAATACTAATGATACAATTTTGCATATTTTACCACATTCTACTTGAAAAGTAAATAGTTGTTCCTTAATTTATGCTTGATATGCAAATAATGCTTGAATTTTATTTTTTCATATGATAATATTATATTATAAATACACAAAAGTAATATAATATTACTTAGACGGAGGTTTTATGAAACAAGATAAGAAAAATATAAAAGTTGTTTCTGGAGATGGTAAAGATTTAGAGATTTCGCCTGTATCTAATCATCTTCCTGTAAGTAAACCTAAGATTAATGATAACACAAAAAAAATTGTAATACCAAATGAAAAAAAGGGTAAAAATAAAAAGAGTTAGTACATACTAACTCTTTTTTGGTAGCGAAGGGGAGATTCGAACTCTCGACCTGCCGGGTATGAACCGGATGCTCTAGCCAACTGAGCTACTTCGCCATAAAAACTAAATAATATTATACTGGATTAGATACTATTTGTCAATATAAATTATAAAAAATGCTATAAAATTATGAAAACTCTTTCTACAAAAAGACATGCTTTATACTAAAGCATGTCTTAATTTTTATTCTCTTTCCTTCTCTTCTTGTCTTTCTTCATTAACTACTTCTTTTGTTTCCAGTGTTGTCTTTTCTGGTGTAATACTTATCTTTTGAGAGAAAGAAGTTCCTCCACCTGATGTAGGTTTTCTGCGCCTATTCTGTTCAGTCATGAAGTACCCTGGTATTATCTTTGCAATCCTTTTATATGTTTCTCGAAATGCTTCTCTTCTATTTTGATCTTTATCTGCGGCTATTATTTCTTCTGGAGTTTCTATAGGGTCATAAGATAATAAATGTACTTTTTTACTTTTTTTCTTACTTTGTGCCATTTTATTCTCCCCTCTAATAAACTTAGTTCATATAATCTCTAAGCTTTTTACTACGACTTGGATGTCTAAGTTTTCTTAAAGCCTTTGCTTCTATCTGTCTTATTCTCTCTCTTGTTACTTCAAACTCTCTACCTACTTCTTCAAGAGTCCTTGCTTTTCCATCCTCTAGACCAAATCTAAGTTTTAAAACTTTTGCTTCTCTTGGTGTTAATGTATTCATTACATCTTCTAATTGCTCTTTAAGTAATGTATATGCTGCAGAATCTTGTGGAGCTGGTGAATCGTCATCTGGGATAAAATCTCCTAAATGGCTGTCATCTTCTTCTCCAATAGGTGTTTCAAGAGAAACTGGATCCTGTGCTATTTTTTGTATTTCCATAACCTTCTCTATAGGCATTTCAAGCTCTTCTGATAATTCTTCTGGGGTAGGCTCGCGTCCTAGTCTTTGAAGTAAATGTCTTGATGTACGTATTAATTTATTTATAGTTTCTACCATATGAACTGGTATTCTTATAGTTCTTGCTTGGTCAGCTATTGCTCTTGTTATTGCTTGTCTTATCCACCATGTAGCGTAAGTACTAAATTTGTATCCTTTTGAATAATCAAATTTTTCTACAGCCTTTATTAATCCCATGTTCCCTTCTTGGATTAAG
>CASTFX010000022.1 GCA_949448405.1 uncultured Clostridia bacterium | reverse complement strand
CCAAACCCTAAATCAGGAACAGTTACAATGGACGTTGCTAAAGCGATTGCTGATATTAAATCAGGAAAAGTTGAATATAGATTAGATAAAACTAATATAATCCACTTAGGCTTTGGAAAAGTATCATTTGGAGCTGATAAATTACTTGAAAACTATAACACAGTTATGGATGCTATAATCAAGGCAAAACCAGTAGCAGCAAAAGGTCAATATGTTAGAAGCGTAAGTGTAACAACAACAATGGGACCTGGAGTATTCATAGACCAAAAGTAATTCTTAAAAAAAGTATAAGTTAATAGATATCCTAAGACAGTAGGCAGAAAGCTAAGTCCTACCGAGGAAAGAAGAAAAGAGATGTCAAAAGTCTTAAATCTTACCCTCGAAATCTTAGGGCAAAGATTTAAGACTTTAATATTTATATAGTCAAATAGAATTTATGCAAAATTAATGCCTGAAATAGAATTGTTATTTGGCTAGATAACAAATAAATTTATAAACAAATATGAATTAGTTTAGTGCTAGGTACATGAAGGAGATATTCCATGATGAGTACTTGTGTACGTTGAATGGAAATTGACTGAGTAGCAACAACGCAATATGCTGATTATGATTTGTTTAGAGGAGGTGAAAGAATGGCAAATAAAAGCATAATCGCAAAGAAAGAGGAAGAAGTAAATGCACTTGCAGAAAAAATGAAAGACGCAAAAATAATCCTATTTACAGATTACAGAGGAATAAACGTTGATGATGTAACAAAATTAAGAAGTACTTTAAGAAAATCAAATACAGAATATAAAATAGTAAAGAACAACATTTCAAGAAGAGCACTAGAAAAATGTGAAATTCAAGGACTAGAAGCAGCGGTAGAAGGACCAACAGCTGTAATAATAGGAAAAGAAGATTATTTAGAACCTGCAAAAGCAATTTATGAATATACAAAAGAACACGACTTTTATAAAATTAAAGGTGGTGTAATAGAAGGAAAAGTTATGACTGCTGAAGAAATAATAACACTTGCAAAACTTCCATCAAGAGAAACACTTATTGGAATGCTTGCTGGTGGATTACTTGGAACTATATCAAAACTTGCAGTCGGACTTGATCAAGTACGTATTCAAAAAGAAGGAAGCGCAGCTTAAATTAAGCGCATAAATTAAAAATTTTAGGAGGAACAAAAAATGTCAAAAGTAGAAGAAATGTTAGAAACTATTGATAGCTTAACAGTAGTTGAATTATCAGAATTAGTTAAAGGAATTGAAGAAAAATATGGAGTATCTGCAGTAGCAGCAGCTGCACCAGCAGCTGGAGGAGCAGCAGGAGCTGCAGCTGAAGAAAAATCAGCATTTAACGTAGTATTAAAAGATGCAGGAGCAAACAAAATCCAAGTAATCAAAGTTGTTAGAGACGCAACAGGATTAGGATTAAAAGAAGCTAAAGATTTAGTTGACGGAGCACCAAAAACAGTTAAAGAAAACGTAGCTAAAGAAGAAGCTGAAGAATTAAAAGCTAAATTTACAGAAGCAGGAGCTGTTATAGAATTAGCATAAGTTATATAATAGCCAAGAAGAAGGAGCAATAGAGCTCTTTCTTTTTTTACCATTTTTAGGAAAAAATTCATTTTCATTATATTACTTGACAATACAATTAATATTGACATATAATACACATATACTAATGAAACATGGGAGGGGATATAATAATGAGAAGTAACAAACGGCGTAACACTAATCGTACTTATTATAACAATCCTAGTCATGGTAATACTTTCAGCTGTTGTAATACGTTCAATGTTAACAAGCAAAGTTATAGAAGTAGCAGGAGATGGAGCTATAGAGTATGCATATGAAACAGAAAGAGAAAAACTTAGTGATGCATTATATCTAGCTTTACTTGAAAGTTTTGTCAGTGAGGAAATCAAATTTGAATATGCCAAGATACCAGAGAATCTAATGAAAATACTAGATGAAAATGGACAATTTGAATGTACACTAGTAAATCCAGATGATGAGGGATATGCAATTTATGACGTAACACCAATTGGTAAAGGATTCAAATTCACACTCAAATTAAGTAATGTAAACGGATCATATGAGTTAATATGTCCAGAATAATAAAACCAAAAAAGGCTAACCAAAATGGTTAGTTTTTTTATTCAATTTTACAAAACTATTCATATATGATAAAATACAAAAATAAAGTGGAGGGAATAATAATGGATATATTAATTAAAAATTGTAATTTAATATCTATGGATACTTCAAGAGAAAAGTATGAAAAAAATATAGATATTTATATATCTAATGGTAAAATAGTTAAAATTAGCAAAGATATAATTGCAAAAGAAGGAACAAAAGTAATAGAGGCAAAGAATAGAATTTGTATGCCAGGACTAATAAATACACATGCACATTTGAGTATGAGTATTTTTAGAGAAACTCTTGATGGATATACTTTGCAAGACTGGCTAAACAAGAAAATTTGGCCAATGGAAGACAAATTAACTAAAAAAGACATATACAACGCTTCACTTTTATCATGTATAGAAATGATTTCAACAGGAACAACCTTAGCAAATGACCAATACTTTATGGAAGAAGAAACAATAAAAGCTGCAAACGAGTTAGGAGTTAGATTACAATTAACAAGAACAGTAAATGATGTAGCAGATCTCGGAAGAGAAAGATTAGAAGAGTTAGAAAATTTAATAAAAGAATATAATGGAAAATATGAAAATATAACTTTAAATGTAGGAATACATGGGTTATATACAACAGGAAAGGAAACTTTAGAAAAGTCAATAGAGCTTGCAAAAAAATATAATTTACCAATACATATGCATTTTTGTGAAAATGAAAAGGAAACTTTAGATATTAAAAAAGAATATAATGTACAAAGCCCAGTAGAGGTTTTAGAAAAATATTTTACAAACACACACAATATATTAGCTCATGTAGTTAAAGTAACAAGTAAAGAAATAGATAGGTTATCTAAAATGAATGTAAGTGTTGCACACTGTCCAATAAGCAATTTAAGATTAGGCTGCGGAGTAGCAAAAATTCAAGAAATGAAAGACAAAGGTATTAATGTATCACTTGGAACAGACGGACAAGGTAGTGGGTCTAGCTTGGATATGTTCGATACAATGAAATTTGCAAGTTTACTTCAAAAAGGAGTATTCGAAAATTCAAAAAATATGGAAAGCTATGAAGTATTAAAAATGGCTACAATAAATGGGGCAAAAGCATTAAAACTTGAAGAAAAGGTAGGAAGTATAAAAGAAGGAAAAGATGCAGATATAATACTATTAGAGTTAGACACAGAAACTTGTAACCCTAAAGGTAATATCTTTGCAGATATTGTATATAATGCAAAAGGAAGCAATGTAAAAGCAGCAATAATAAATGGAAAAATAATAATGGAAGAAAGAGAAATTTTAGGGATAAATAAAGATGAAATTTATAAAAAATGTGAGCAAATCATAGAACGCATACAAGAGTAGAACTATATTTTTTAGAGTTAGTGTAAAATATATTCGGGGAAAATAAAAAGATAAAACAATAAGATACCCAATCAAAATTGTGTTAAAATAATTTTGTAACAAAAATTAACCAATTGAAAGGGGTATCTTATGGAAAATATTTTACACGATTTCGAAGAAAAAGTCATTAGTTTAATGACCGAATTTTTAAAAAGTTCAATGGAAACAGGAGGATTAAGTAATTTTACTGATAATTTAATGGATAAATTAATGCAATTAGGCTATGATTTAACAAAGTTTTCTTTCGAATATGCAGAAGATATTATCTTTAAAATAAAAGAAAGAAAAAAGCAATTTGAATCGTTAGAAAAAGATAATAGAAAAATAGTAACCATATTCGGAGAAATAGATTTTAAAAGAAGATATTACATAGATAAACAAAATAACCAAAGAGTATATCTTTTAGATGAGTACTTTGAAATTGCTCCAAATGAAAGGCTTTTAGAGAATGTCGAAACTAAATTAATAGAAGAAGCTATACAAACAAATTATGAAAAAGCTGGAAAAAGTGTAGCATATAAAACAGAAATATCTAAGCAAACAGTAATGAATAAGATAAGTGAAATAAAAATTAACTTAGAAGAAGAAAAAATAGCTACTAAAAGAATTGTTGATAACATTTACTGTATAGCTGATGAAGACCATGTTCATTTACAAAAAGGTGGAATTGAATAACCAAGATTAATAGTTGTGTATGATAGTTTAGTAAAAAATGGTAAACGAACACAGCTATGTAATAAGAAACATTTTGGAGGAGTATATAAAGGAAAAATAGATGATTTATGGGAAGAAGTTTTAACATATTTAGATAATACTTATGAGCTAGATAAAGTAAAGAATATATATGTTTTAGGAGACGGAGCAAATTGGATAAAGACAGGATTAGAATGGTTATCTAAAAGTATAAATGTATTAGATAAATTTCATTTAATGAAAGCAGTTAATGGGATTGTAGGCAAAGAAACAAAAGATAATATCGTGAAAATATCAGAGTATAAAAGACGAATATATAGAAGTTTTTATGCATTAGATTTTAAACAAATAAAAGAGATAGTGTATGAAATATTAGCAGAAGAAATGGAAGAAACTACCAGAAAGAGGAAAGAAAAATTATTACAATATATATTAAATAATAACGAAGGAATTAGAAATCTATATAAATACCAAAATCATTTACATGGGTGTAGTGCAGAAGGACATATAAGTCATTTGTATTCAGCAAGATTAAGTAGTAGACCATTAGGCTGGAAAACAATAAATGTAGACAATATAAGCAGATTAAGATTAGTAAAAGCAGATAAAAAAGAAATTAAAGAAATAGTACATAATAAAAGAAAAGTAATAGAATTTAAAGAAATAGAAAAGATTAGACATATTGCAAAAGAAAAGATAAAAGAAAGTATCAATTTTAAAGTTGGCACAATACCTGTAATGGAGTTTGGAACAACAGAACAAAGAAAATTTTTTAAACAAATATTAGAATATAAAAAGGCTGTTTAATACAGCTTAATTATAGAGCAATTTTGAGGGTATAAAATTTTTAATAAATTTCCCCGAAAAAAATTGACACTATCTTTTTTAGACCAAAATTTGACAAATCTATAAAAGAAGAGTATAATTAAAGGTACGTGATGAAAAATAATAGAGGTGATTTATGAAAAAAAGTATAGTAATATCCTTATTGACTGTTACAATATTATTTTGTACTGCATTATGTAGTTTAGCAGCAACAGGAATTGTTACAACAGATACTTTAAGAGTAAGAAAAGATGCATCAGTAGAAGCATCAATTGTAGGACTTTTATCAATGAATGATAAAGTCGAAGTTTTAGAAGAAAAAAACGGATGGTATAAAATTAAAGCAGAAGTTGATTCAGAGAAAATAGAAGGGTATGTCTCAGCAGATTATTTAAAAGTAGATAAAGAAGTAACTAAAGCTGAAGAACAACCAAAATCTGAAGAAACAAAAGTCGAAGGGGAAAAAACAGATACAGAAGAAGAAAATAAAGTAATGGTTAAAACATTACAAAAAGATGTAAAAATATATATAACACCAGTTATTAACTCAATAGTATTAGTAACATTAGAAGAAGAAAAACAAGTAGAAATTGCAAGTGAAGTTAATGGATGGTCATATATAACAACAGGAAACATTAAAGGTTGGGTAAGAACAGAAAATATAGTAGAAAAAGAAGTAGCACAAACTCCTGAAAATAATGATACTTCATCACAAAAAACAGGATATATTTCAGGAAATTCTGTTAATTTTAGAAAAGAGGCAAGCACTTCAGCTGAATCTTTAATGAAATTATTAAAAAATACAGAAGTAAAAGTACTAAGTGAAGAAAATGGATGGAAGAAAATCGAATTTAATGGAAAAGTAGGTTATGTTTCATCAAGCTATGTATCAGATAAAAAAGTAGTAGTAACATCAAGAAGTTCAACAACTACTAAGAAAACAGAAACAGCAAAAACAACTGCTAAAGAAGAAGCAGTAGAAGTAAAATCAACCAAAGGATCTGCAACTGGTTCAGAAATAGTAGCATTTGCTAAGAAATATTTAGGATATAAATATGTAAGTGGTGGAGCTACACCAAGTAAAGGATTTGATTGTTCAGGATTTACATCATATGTATATGGACACTTCGGATACTCAATTTCACGTACTTCATCAGCACAAGCTTCAAATGGAAAAGCAATAAATAAATCAGAATTACAAGCAGGCGATATTATATGTTTCTCAAATAGAAGTGGAAGCAAAAAAATAGGTCACGTAGGTATTTATATTGGCGGAGGAAAATTTATTCATGCAGCAAATTCTAGAAAAGGTGTTATTACATCAAATGTTTCTGGAGACGGTTTCTACTATGTTTGTGCACGTCGTATAATATAATTTAAAATTGAAAGGTTATATAATAAATGAAAAGACCGATAGTATTAATTACGATTCGGGTATATAACAGGTATAATATGGGGGCTATACTTAAGATTAAGTATAGTTCCTATTTTTTTTATATTATTTTTAATATACAAGATGAAAATTTTACCCATGAAAAATTTAAAATCAACATTAATATACATTATAATTTTTGGAACTATTTCTAATATTCAAATCTTAAAATTAGAAAATAAACACAATAACTTATATAATCAGCTAGAACAAATAGAAGTGATAGCAACAGTAACCTCTGATTTAAAAGAGACAGAGTATAGATATAGTTACAAGATAAAGATAGAAAGTATAAATAAAGAGACGAAATATAAAGGAACTTGTTTATTGTTATATACTCCAAAAACTGAAAAGCTAGAATATGGAGATAAGATATATTTAACTGGAAGTTACAAGAAGGCAGCAAAAGCAACTAACTATAAAGCATTTGATTATAGGGAATATCTGAAAGAAAAAAATATATATGGAATAGTAACTTCGAAAGATATAAAAATTTTAAAAAAAGATAATCTAAATTCAATATTAATTTATTTTAATAATTTAAAACAAAAGATTAAATCAAATTTAAAAGAAAGTACAGGAGAAGAAGCAAATTTAGCGATAGGAATTCTTCTTCGGAGATACTTCTAAAATTTCAGAAGAAACTATAGATGACTTTAGAGATAGCAGTATATATCATATTTTGGCTGTATCAGGCACACACATAGGAATTATTACTATAGGGATAACTAACCTTCTAAAACTAATAAATGCTTCAAAATCTAAAATAAGAGCAATTAACAGTATATTTTTAATTATTCTAATGTTTATCTCAGGATTTACACCATCAGTTGTAAGAGCATGTTTTATGGCAATACTTTTTTTATTCTCACGGAAGTTTTCATAGAAAAAGTGATACATGGTCAAGTATTTGTATTCCACTTCTAATTACTTTAATTTACAACCCATATAACATAAGAAATAGTGGAGTGCTGTTATCATATGGAGGAACAATAGGGATAATTTGCTTTTTAAAGATTTTCAAGAAAGAAACAAAATCTATAACAGTAAGAGGTAAAGAAAAGAAAATTAGAAACTATATAAAAGATATAATACTTGTTAGTATATCTGCTCAAATAGTAATAATGCCAATAATTGCATATAATTATAAAACAATATCACTAACTTTTTTTCTAACAAATATATTAACAAGCTATCTAATAACCTTAATTATAATGTTTGGATTAGTTATAATCATAATATCATTCATAAACATAAAATTCGCAATGATTTTTGGAAAAATGTATAAATTACTAATTAATATTTTACAAATTGTAGTAAGATATACAGCAGAAATTCCATTTTCTAAGATATATTTAAAAACACCATATTTTTGGCAAATAATTTTATATTATTTAACAATTTTTTATATCTACTATTTATATCAAAAATTCGGAAAAGAAATTTTTATAACTATTAAATCAAAGATTTTTCAAAAAATAAGAAATAAGAAAATAGTTGCAATTACACTGATTATTACAGTATCAGTATCATTAATCTATATAAACATACCTAAAGAATTAAAAATATATTTTATAGATGTAGGACAAGGAGATTCCAGCCTGATTATTACACCACAAAATACCAAAATACTTATAGATGGAGGAGGCTCAGAAAATTATGACATAGGTAAAAATATTTTACTTCCATATTTATTAAATAGAAGAATAGATAAAATTGATTATATGCTATGCAGTCATTTTGACACAGATCATGTTCGGACGGATTAAAATATATACTAGAAAATTTAACAGTAGAAAACCTTGTAATATCAAAACAAAAAGAGAGCTATAAAAACTTTGAAAATATAATGGAGATAGCCCAGAAAAGAAGGGTAAATATAATAGTAGTAAAAGCAGGAGATAAAATAGAATTTGACCAAAAATCCTATGCGAAAATCCTTTATCCAACTAAAGAATTGCCACATGATGATATAAATAATAATTCAATAGTTGCAAAATTTATATGTGATGGTACAAGAATAATGTTTACCCGGAGATATAGAAAAAGAAGCAGAAGAAAATATACTAAAACTATATAATAGTAGAGAATTAGAAGCGGATATCTTAAAGGTTGCACATCATCGGCTCAAAAGGTTCTACAACAAAAGAATTTTTAAAAGCTGTAAATCCTAAAATTGCATTAATAGGAGTAGGAGAAGATAATAAATTCGAACACCCAAGTAACGAAATAATAGAAAGACTAGAATTAGCTAAATGTGTGATATATAGAACAGATATAATAGGAGAGATAAAGATTAAAATTAAAAACAAACACATAACATGTAACTAAAAATAGTTGCTAAAACAATATAGGAATGATATAATATTAATATTAAAGTATACAAAGGAGGAAGTTTTTGAATGGACAATAGAGAAATTGTAGACTATGAGTTAGTAACTGCAAATAACTATGGGATATTAGCAGAAAGAGTACGCAGAAAAATAGATGACTGTTGGCAACCATTTGGAAACGTCCAAATGCACATAAGCGAAAATCCAAGTGGATTTGAAGATTTATACTTTGTACAAGCAGTAGTAAAATATAAAAAAGAAAATAATTATTAATAAAATTTAAGGACGACCATTGGTCGTCCGCTTTGTTTCACTATAAATTTATATATCTTTCTCGTTAAAATAATTTATAATTCCTGTATAAATTCCCCAAGAAATTTTATCTTGATAATCATCTTGTAATAATAAAGACAATTCCTCTGGATTAGATAAAAATCCACATTCAACAATACAAGTTGGAATTTCAACATGGTCAATAATATAAATGTTATTAATCGATTTAGCTATTCTATTATTTTTTCTATCAATTGTATCATTTAGAGCAGCCTGGATTGATTCAGAAAGAATTTTACCATTTCCACTTTTTACATTATAAAAAGTCTGCCAACCACTATATTGAGTCTGAGGAATTTTATTCATATGAATAGACACAAAAATATCACTAGAGCTATCATTACCAATTTTTACTCTATTCTTAGTATCAGAAATTTTCTTACGACTTAAAGATTTAGCGTCTATCTCATAAATAGCATTCTCATCAGATCTTGTTAAAATTACAGTAGCACCACTTTGTTCAAGTAAGTTTTGAAGTTTTAGAGCTATATTTAAGTTAAGATTAGCCTCAGATATTCCATTAGCACTTGTGGCTCCACCATCTTCTCCGACCATGTCCTGCATCAATTATTATAACTTTTTCATTTATAGGGATAGCAGAAACTTGCTGTATCTCATAGCTTCTTTCGTTTAATTTATTGCTTACCATACAAAAAGAAAAAGAAATGAATAAACAAGACAATATTAAAGCAAAATGCTTTTTCCTAAAAACAAACATAAAAAAACCTCACATATACCTATAGTATATGTGAGAAAATATAATTAATGTTTAAATTTATAATATTTTTCTTCTATTAATAGCATAAGCACTTCCAGGAGTAACTTTAGCCAAATGTTTAACTTGAGCTCCGACTTCTCCAATTTCTAAAACATTATGAAATCTCCCTTTAGAAACTTCAACAACACCTATTGAAATAGAAACTAGAGGAAATTCTTCGATAATACCTTTTCTATTTGGAACTTCTAAAAATCCTTTTTCTCTATCTACTTCTGAAAAATAATCAAGAATTTTTTTATCAAATTCTAAAATTATATTCTGGCAAATTTCTTCATAATTTTCATTTGTAACTAAAGCTACAAAATCATCTCCACCTATATGTCCGACGAAGTTATGGATATCTTCATCTGCATTAACATTTTTTAGGATAATTTTAGCCGTTTGTTTGATTATTTCATCTCCGCCTAAAAATCCATAAGTATCATTATATGCTTTAAAATTATCTAAATCAAAATATAAAACTGCAAATTCTTGTTTTTTTAGTAAACGCTTCTTTAACTCAGCCTGTATTGGCAAGTTGCCAGGAAGCTTAGTAAGCGGACTGATACCTCTATTTCTATATAAAAGCTTTACAGTATTTTTAATCATGTACAATATAGATTCAACATCTATAGGTTTGGTTATATAATATTCTACTTCTTCTTTTAAAACTTTTCTTTTGTGCTCGAGTTCAGTATTAGAACTCATAACCATTATAGGGGTAATGCTATTATCTTCATTACTTCTAATTAAAGTACACACATCAGAAATATTACAATTATTTAGTTTATCTTCATTTATTATAATCAAAGCAGGAATGTCAAGTAAGTGGTCTTGCAAAATAGTAGTATTCATTCTTTTAAAAACTAATTCTCTAGTATTTTTCAGTTGAACTTTTAGAGTATCGACTAAATCATCCTCATCTTCAACAATAAATATCTCGTGTATCATAAATTTAAAACTCCGTATTAATAATTTTTACCTTTATAAGTTCTTCCAACACCTTCAATATCAATAGCAGTAATTGTAACTAAAACATTATCTCTATCAGCAATATTATATTTATATTTGTATTCTTTAGCTCCACCAACCTCTATTACTTGTTCTTCTTCAACGTTGATTTGGTGTATAATTTTATCAATTCCCTCTTCATCAGTAACATGAACAATTAAGAAATTATCTTGTATAAATAATTTTATCTTAGGAGGATGTACTCCCTTTATATCTTGTGTTTTTGTTAAAGTTTTATTTTCTGAATTAACAGCAGTTATAGAAAGTGTATTTAGACCAGTTGGTATCTCAGTTGTTTGTTCGATAACTGTTGGTGTTTCAGCATTTGAATAAGCAGTAACTGCATCTTCAGAATTCCACTTGAAAGTTAGTGAAGTAAGACCTTTAACATCTGTTGCAGTAATTTTCATATAAGTGTTATCTATAACTGAAAGATCAATACATATTCCATCATAAGCAAATTCATAAAATTTATCCACAGATTTTCCATTTATATCAACGGCTTGAACATGAAGGGTATTTACCCCAGCTGGAATACTTATAGTATCTAATATTACTTTACGTTCATCTTTACCATCTATAATAGTTTCTACTTCATCGTTCCAATGGTATCTTACTTTATTAATACCTTTATTATGAGTAATAGTAACAACAGCATTGTTTTCCTCTTGCTCAAAAGCAATTTCAGGAACGCTTGTATCTACAAATTCTTTACTTAATCTATAATTTTCATATAAAGCATAAGAGCCTTCTCCTAAAAATATTACACCCAAAGCAATCATAGAGATACCAAAAGTTTTAAGTATCGATTTTAATGAAGCTGGTCCACTTGATTTACCTTTTCCTGTATATAAAATTTGGTTCATTGCTTTACCTCCTATTCATATTCGAATTATAACACAGTGCCTAAAGTTTGTAAACAAAAAATGGAAAGAATTACAATGAAAAATAGAGATAAAATGGATTGCAAATTTACACTTTATATGATAAGCTTAAAAACATAGATTAATTTGAAAGGTGGTGAAATGTATGAGTGAAGAAAGAATACTTCAAGCTATCAGCGAATTAGGAAATAAAATTGATACAGTAAGTAAAGATTTAAAAAGCTTAGAAGAATCAACAAACAAGAGAATTGACAAGTTCGAAGAAGAAACAAGAGCAAACTTTGTATCAATTAGCCAGATGATTAGACACACAAACGAAAGAATAACAGCAGTTGAAGAAAGAATAACAAAAGTTGATAAAAAGATAGACAAGAGGTATGATGAAATAGGCAATCTAATTGGAGGA
>CASTFX010000021.1 GCA_949448405.1 uncultured Clostridia bacterium | reverse complement strand
AACATCTGCTCCGCCATGTCCAGGATCTATTACAACATCGTATACCTCTACAGGAAGTATTGAGCGATTAACTCCTAGATACATATAATCTAATCTTTTATCTTCTATATTTCGACTTGCAAATTTTATATCTATCTTATTGTTTTTGTCATTTTTTGTAATAGTATAATACTCTATTCCATCTGTATATTCTGTTGCATTTTTTAAAGAATAATATTTGCTTGCTCCATCTTCATATTCCACCTTGACTAATAAATAATAAGTATTTACTGCTAAATTCTCCAAATATATCCCTTCATTTATTAAATTTGAAGTTGAAAATTCAATTCCTTTATCTGTTTTTTGATGGGTTAATTCTATTTCTTTTGGTTCTTCTTCATTTATTGTTCTAAAAGATATTTTAACTTTTTGTATATTAGTATCTTCTAAATCTATATTACCTTTTATATTTAAATGTGTCCCATAAACTATATACTCAGAAACTAAAGCCTGTTTTGTTTCTATTCCTTCAAATATATCTTTTATGCTAGTAACTTTGTAAATCATTTTATATACAAAATGTATTGCACCCAAAATAACTGCAATTATAATCATTATGATTATTGTTGCTATTATCTTTTTCATGACTATACTTTTATTTTTATTACTCATTTTACTCCTCCACCTTTATTGCTTCATACTCATATACACATATTATCTGTGTTTGTGTCTTTATTTCGTCTATTTGTTGATTTATTCTAAATAGCTTTTGTTTTTTTAATTCTAAATTTAGTTTACTCATATCTACTAATATTTTATCTGATATGTTCATTCCAAATGGAAGGGTTTTATTATTATTGTCATAGTAAGCAATATTTGTTAGTGCAATTCCTCTTGTTTCCTCTTTTAATTTAATATTATATAAGTTAATCTTATTATTGTTTTTTTGCCCTTCTAAAGCATTTTTAGGATTAATATATAATACATTATATCCTTGATTATTTAATCCTTCTAAGCTTGCATAAAACGCATTTACTTTGAAACCAAATTTTGATTTATCTATTGCTTTATTTAAATTATTTATTATCTCATTTAGCTTCTCTATATACTGTTCATTTTTTGTATTTTTTGTTAAATCTAAAATTCTAAATTTGTTTTTCTGTATTTCTCTATGCTTAGTATTTCCTAAAATATTAATTTTAGTTTTGTCTTCTGACATAGAACCAAATATATCAAATTCTTCTGAAGCAAACAGTATTTCTGTCTTTAAGGCTTCTTGTTTTAATTTTGATATACTTTCTTTAAAGTTCCCTTTTTCTTCATTTACAAGTGAATTTATATCTTCTAGTACTTCTGTACTTGTGATAAACACACTGTCTAACTCTTCTCTTGAAAAGATTTCCCTATTATTACTGTCTAATTTCTTTCCTAGTTCTTCTATATCTTCTTCATAGTCAAAGTTCTTTTCTATTTCTCTTTTAGGTTGTTCTTGTACTTCTCCTTCATTTAGTCCGAGTACATTATCTTTGTTTACAAAACTCCAAAATTCAAAAATACTTTTCTTATGTTCTTCTATTTCTTCTATATATCTCATAGCATTTTCATTCTTTTTTGTTAATCTCTCTATTGTATCTTCTAGTGCATTTATATCCATATTTATATTTCTTGTTTGTATTGTTATTCTTTCTAGAATTTTTGTAATTCCAACTAAATCGTCTAATGTATAATATTCTTTTGTGTCATATATATTATCTTGTAATTCTTCATTTTCTACTACACTATTTGTTACCTCTATTGTATTTTTTATTCCTTTGTATTCTTTTTTTCCTTTAAAGTAATATTTTATACGTCCAAAAAAGCTCTTTTTACATTCTAAGTATAGAGTAATCTGTTTTTGTCTCATTCTATATTCTTCTTGTTTATCTTTTTCTACTAACTTTAATTCTTCTAGTTTGCTGTTTAGCTTGACTATTTCTTCATTTAAAGTTTCTGATTTATGTCTGTTTCTTAAAAATTCATCTTTTATAAATTTTGTTAGATTCTCATATTCTATAATCTTAAAATCATATACAAATTCTAATCCACCATTTTCTGCTATTTGAGCTTCAAATTTGTATCTACTTGGAAATTCTGTTTCTAATATAAAAAGTGCTTTTATTAATTTATAAAATCTTGTTGCTTCTTCACTACTTTCTAATGATATCTTATACGTACTATTTATCTTTTCATATACTTCAGTATTTCCAACTATCTGAAATTTCATATTATCATTTTTATCATATACTTCATACACAAGAGGCCAATCCTTTGTAAATTGCCAAATGTACTTTTCTATGTCTGCAACTTGTGACTTTGTGAAATATCGTCTTGAATAGTCTAAGTGACTTATTGGCACAAATATTTCTTTGTCTTTTCCTGTTTTTTCATATTCTATCTTTTCTTTTATTAAATAGAATAAGCATGAACAGTCTAAGTCTTCAATTGGAGCTAACATATAATATTCTTTTGAATATTCTGAGTAATATATTTGCCATAGATAGTTTTCATTATATTTCACTTTAAATGGTATTTCTTTTCTGAGTTTATTTTGTTCTTCCTCTATTTTTTGTATTTCTTCTATATTCATATTCTGGAGCATTTTTAAAAATATTGTATGTCTTAATATTCCTTCTTCATCTTCAGCCTCTAAATATGAATATATTGGAGCTGCCATTTTACATTTTTCTTGTATTGAATTTAATCTATTTGCTCTTGTAAGCAAAATTTGTATTTTGCTTACTGGTACATATTTATATACTTTGTACTTTTTTTCTTCATAATTTCTTGCTGGCTTCAAATTCATATCTATGTTTTCTAGTAAACATTTTGGAAGTTTGTTTAAATCTAGTTTTAAAAATTTTAAATTATTTTGTATATCATTTGTTTTTTTCAACTTTGCTCCTCCTATATCACAAGATATATTCTACTATATGAGGATTAATAAATCAAGAAAAAATTTATTAATAATTCTTTAAAAAACAAAGAAAACTCAGATTCAAATCTAAGTTTTCTTTTTATTAATTAATTTTAATGAGTAATGTTAAATGTTTTAATTACACTACCTTCATAATATACTTTCACTTCTTTTAGTCTTACTTCATCCCAAGTTTTATTATCATAATCATCAGGATTAAACCAATCTGGTGCATTTCTTTCTAGTAAATCTTCGTCTCCATCTAGTACAGGAGAGAATGCTATTCCTATGTAATCTATTACAGCATCACCAGATTTCTCTATAAATGTTCCATTACTTTGTTTTTTAAATCCTTTTATTGAAAGTCTTGCTTCATCTCCAAAGTCTGGTGCTCCTGATGTATAGCTATTATCAAGTAAAGTTATGTATTCTCCAGTAGTATTGTCTTTTGTTGTTTCTGAATAACTTACAAGTCCAGCTTTAAGCTCTGCTGAAATTATTGGAGTCTTGTCATTTGCTTCAAAAGTTACAGGTATCATTGTGTAGTATAAATTATCGGCTGTATTAAAGAATACCTCTTCACCTGTTGTCACTCTATTTGCTTCTGCCTCTGTTAAGCATATTGGTAGATTTTCTATAGTAGTTGTTCCATATTCTTTCCATCCAATATTCAAATGATCTATCTCAAGTTTTCTCTCTGCTCCTATTACAAATTCTTTAGAAGTATATTTTGTTTTGATTGTGCTTCCTGGTATATTGTTATGGTCTATCTTTAGAACAAATTTCTCTGTTTGTCCTTCACTTACTCCATCTTTTATAGATATTCTTATTTTATCTATTAAAGCATTATCATAAGTAGAATCTGAAACATAGTCTCCTGTAATTGTATCTTTTTTGTAAGATATTATTTTATTATCTGCTATCATTTCTATTTTTTCTATTATGCTTGCTGGTGCTTCTCTTAAGTTAAAACTCAATGCTTTATTATTTACATTTTTAATTTTTCCTTCTTCTACTTTACCAGTCTTAGCAATTGCATTTTGATATTCATGTATGAATTCTATACTAAATATCTTTGGTGACCCTATAGGTGCTGTTCCCACATTTTGAAGTTCATTATTTATCTTTATAGCATTAACTTCAATATTTTCAGTAACAGTTAATCCATTTGAACTACTTGCAGTATTATCACTTCTATTATAGTAAGGTGTTACAAAATATTTTCCTGCATTTCCTGACCATAAAGAAACTGTTGCTATTCCATTTTCTACTGTTGTGGTAATTCCTACTTTTAATATTTTTTCATTAACTGTAATTGAATTATTTACTTTACTTATATCTAAGTTTGAAGAAAATTTATCTCTACTTGGTAAGGCATCTAATACTCTTTCTCTTGTTGTAACGCCATTTGTTTTTACTTCTTTTTCAATTATATAACCAATATTTTCAAGTTCATCTGCAGTAAGTTTTTCTTGTTTTTCTCCTGAAGTAACTTTTACTGCTTTTATATCTTCATAGCAATTATCTGCACCTTTATATTCACCAGTTGACCAAGTATTATAATCTTCTAATTCTGAAACTTCTCTTCTCTTTATAATAATTGCATTTGTTGGATTATTATATTCTTTTGTTGCACTGCTTCCAAATGATATTTTTAATGATTTTGCTTGTTCTAGTTCTTCTTCATTTCCTTTTATTGCTATTCCTAAATTTGTAATACCTGTATTTACTTTACTATAACTATCATTTAATCCGATTACTTCGATATTATTATTTGCTGATACATAATTATTAGTTCCTTTTTTCATAATATCAAATAGGATAGTATTATTTAAATCTGCACTTGTTATATTTTTATTTCCAACTTGTGGTGCATATTGATCTTTTATTACTATTGGTAATATTGTATAATATTTTCCATCAATTTCTTTTATTTGATATCCGTCAAAGTTACCTTCTCTAAATCCTAATGTAATTGTATCATTATTGTTTGTTTCTAAAGTATATACTGATTTTGCATAAAGTTTCATTGTTAATGTATATCTGTATACACCATTAGCTGATCCATTATTAACATCTACTACTAAAATTATATCTTTTCCGCTATTAGTTGCAACAGCTGAATTTGAAGCTGTAATATTTACTCCTGTTACAACATTTGCTGAATTCTTTACAATACTTGCTGTTACTCCAGATATTGCTGTATTTGTTGCTGCATCATTTACTGTTGCAGTTACTTCATTATTTCTTAAAACTTTGTTGATTTCTACTGAATGTCCGTATCCATTATGTGAATAGTTACGGAAGAAGTCTAAATCTAATGCTAAAGTAGTACCAACCTGGAATTCTGTTTCATTTGCCATTGTTTTTCCATCTACTTTAGGGTTAGCTGTTTTAACTTCATTTACAACCTCACTTGCTTCTGTTACAACAGCTATATTTCTTGCTACTCCGCCTTCTGATTTTGGTGTTAATGTAATTGTATATGATGTTACTGGATTTGTTTCTCCCCTATTCATAACTCCTACAAAATAGATATCTAATGCTCCATTTGTAGTTGTTGATGGAACTGCCCAAGCTCTTGCTGTACATCCATGTTCATCTACATTTCCTGGAGTTACTTTTATATCTAAAGCATCTACTGATATTGGTGCTTCATCTGTTCCTTCTTTAACTGTTGCAATTAATGTATCTTCATATATTTTTGCCACATTCTTAGCTGTTCCTACTAATGAAGTACTTACAAATCTTTTACAAACTTTTATCATTATAGTAGTACTGTTACTAAAGCTTGTATCACTAATATCATATGTATTATTTGTACTTGTATAAGTTTTTGTAATCTTTGGATCTATTGGATCTGTTACTACATATGAAATTACTAATTCTTGATTAATATTTCCTTGTTTATATTTTGCTGTTTTTTCATAAATAAATTTATCTGTTGTCTCTATTTTACCTGTTTCATAAACTAATTTAGCTGTAATTCCTGTTACATCTATTGTTTCATTATCTAAATATGTTTTTGTATCTAAGAACTTTGTAGTATCTATCACAAACTTAACATCTTTTATGTAATCAACTACTGTTACTTTTCTTTCTATTTTTCCGACTTTTCCTATTGAGTTAGGTTCTGAGGTATATGTTATTATATATTCTCCAGGTATAGTTGTATCTACTGTTCCTGATATACTTACATCATAATATTTTTGGTCCTGCTCGTCATATGCTTTTAAGTTTTGTTCTTCATTATATACTTCATTAACTCTAATTTTTACATCTGTTGCTCCATTATAGTTATTTAGTTCTATCACTGGTACTTGTTCTGTAACTATTATTGGTATGATTTTTTCAAATCCTTTATAGTTTATCTTTAATTCACTATTTCCTATCATGTCTTCTGTTATCACTGATGGTGTAACTGTAATTTCACTAACATCTACTGCTTCATTTCCTATTCCTGCATATTTATATATTGGATAAGCAACCATTGTACTTAAATCTGGTACTTGTCCCACAACATATTGTTGTTTTGGGAATATAGAAATTTCTATACCATCTACATAATCTTCTACTATAACTTTTCTTACAACAGTTTGTGCCCTATTTCCACTTGCATCTGTTGCATTATAGTATACTTCATATGTTCCTGGTATCTCTGTATTTAGCTTACTTGTATCTACTTCTACTTTTACATTTGGATCTAGGTTGTCTTTTACTGTAGCTCCTATATCTTCATATTTCTCAAATACTTTTATTTTTACTTCTTTTTCTCCATTTAAGGTTATAACTGGTGCTTCTTTATCTTTTACTAAGTCAGATGTAGGTGTACTGTCTATAATACTCTTTTTACCTATAAGGAATTGTACTATTCTTTGTGCATCACGTACATTTATAACATTTTCTTTTTCATTATCAACATTTGCTGCTATTCTACTTATTCCTTTTAATTCGCTTCCATTACCATATAATAAATGTTTTACTATGGCTTGTATATCTCTAACATTTATTGAACCATTTCCATCAACATCTCCATATATTAATACAGTATATGTTGCATTTTCTGTTTCAATTTTAGTTCCAGTTCCTATTGTTGCTGTTGAGAAACTTTTTATTGGCATTCCCGCTTTTCTAAACTCTTCTTCTAAATTTTCTCTAGTTATTTTTTCATATGGATCTGTATATATTATAGGTAAATATTTAGTATTTTCTTCTGTAAAAATATCTTTTACAAAATTACTAGCTTCTTGAGTTTCTACTTGTGCTTCTATTGACTTACTTATTATTGTGTTATTATTAAAAGTTGCCACTGTTGTCCCTATTCCTATTAATGCTACTGGTACTAATAACAATTTTTTAGGAAATTTACTTTTTTTAGCTCTTCTCGCTTTTGCCATTTTCTTCACCTACCTCTTATTCTTTAAATCTGGTTCCTGTTCCACCAAATAGATTTTCTTTTTTTATTCTTGAACACCTTGAAGCTAATATTATTATAATTATTAACAATATTAGAATTGCTGCTGCCATTCCCATCATTATCTTTAAATGTCCACAGCTGTCTTCCATTATTTCTTCTAAAAAAGTTTTTGGATTTAAAACTAAAGTATTTATTGATAGTTTAGTTTTAATTGCATCATATTGGCTCTTTAGTTCTGCCTCATCAGCAGCTTCAATTGTGTCTTGTAATTCTTTCCAACTTTCTAATGTATAATCTGTTTCTACTTTTCCTATTAAATCTCTTAATACTTTATTTAATTCTTCTTTTTCAAAAGGTTGTTTAACTAAGCTTTCTACTGTAAGTTTGTCTTTTACTTCATTATATTTTTCCTCTGTATCTGCTCCTTCTGCTGCACCTATTGCTTCTTGTAATGCTTTCCAGCTATCTTCTGTATAATCTGTTTCGTTTAATGTTCCTAATAAACTTTTTAAATCTTCTAGTGCTGTTTTATCTAATTGCACTGGTTGTTCTTGTTCATTACTTGTTGTATTTTTATTTGAACTTGATGGTTTTTTAGTAGTAGTTGGTTTCTTACTACTTGAACTTGCTGCATTTACTTTTACTGTTGTTTTTGAATTAGAAATAGAAGAACTTCCTGAAAGTACAACACCGCTTATACTAAAGTCTCCACTTCCTGTTGCTTTTGCTTTAAATGTAAGTGTAACACTTCCTAAGTCTTCTACGTCCTCATAATTTACATATACATATGTATTTGTTCCTGTTCCGAATGTTCCTGCAGAACATGAAACATAATCAAATTTACTCTTATCATAATTTAATTTGAATTGTGCTGCTGATACTTTTCCTCCAAATGATACTGTAACTGAAACTGTTTGACCAACATTTACACTACTTTTTGATGCTTTTATACTTACTGCTCCTGCAAATACGCTTCCTGTTAGTATTATCATTGTACATAACATTATTGTTAATATTGTTAATAATTTTTTCATCAATCTCTCTCCTTCTTATTTGCCTAATATAATAATTATATCATCTTTCTATATTTTTGTAAACATAATTTTATTATGTTTACCTAGTTTTTTACTATTTTTCTATTATTTTATTTGGAATTTTTTCTTCTTCATCTTTTGGTTCTTGGGCATTATAATTTTCAGGTACATTCACCGAATTACCTGTCGCATTATTTGCTATATTATTATTGCTTCTTGACATTATAAATGCTACTACGGATATTAGAAATACAACTACTACAATAGCGCATATAATTAATATCTTCTTAGAATCACTTTTCACTTTTGTTTATCCTTCCTTTCTTTTGTTTTCATTGGTTCAATATATATTATAATAATAGAAAAAAAATTTGTCAACAATTTTTTATCAAAAAAACAAGATATACCATATCTTTTGGTATATCTTGTTTTAATTTATCTAATTTTTATCTTTTAATAAGATACATTGCTGTTGTTTTTGCTACTCCTTTAAATGGTGTTATTCCTATGAATAATGTTTGTTTTGTTCCGTCAGCTAAAGTTCCAGCCTCATCCATCTTATAAGTATATGTTAGACAATTATATTGTGAGTCTACTTTTATATCATTCTTTACAGATTTTAAATCTAGTACTTTAGTTGTTGCATTTTTATCACTATAAATTGCTATTTCACTAGCTCCTTCATCAAATAAAGTTTCAACATTTGTATATCCTCTGAATATTATAGTTATTTCATTTTGGTAATATTTTAATCTACCTACTGTTTCTGTTATTCCTCTATCTGTTGCTATTTCTGCAGTAGCTGTTGTTTTATAAACTCTTACTAATCTCGTTGTTGTTATTTTGGTTCCATTGCTTCTAGTACGAGATACTGCAAATTCATATAGTCCATTTTCTGTTAAATCTACTTGTGTCTTATCACCTATACTGATTTGTTTCTTGCTATATACTAATTTTCCATTATTAGTTGTAATTGCTGTTAATTTTGATAAAGTACAATTTCCATTATCCCATGTTATTGTAATATCTCCATAAGATACATATGCTGGTGATTTCTCATAATCATATGCTCCTCCTGATACTACTAGTTCATAGCTCTTTCCTATCTCATGTGCAAGTTCAGGGTCTCCTTCATTTAATGGTTTTTCTATCCATAATACTGCTGGATCATTTACTTTTGGTAAAACTGTAATTGTAATTGTTTGATTTGGAATTTGTACATAGTTTATTTCATCTGGCATTATGAATATTACTGTTCTATCATATGCTGCAACAGATGATTCTACATTTCCGATATAAGCTACGTCAATTCCTGGTAATTTTTCTCCTAATAATCTTGCATCTAGTTCAATTACACCTAAATTGTCTAATTGGTCTATTTCGACTTCTCTGCTAACAAAGTTTGATTGTTTTAGTATATCTTTTATTAATGCGTCACTATATGATTTTTTGTCAATTGTCAATGTTTTACTCATTTCTGTTATATCCATATTAGTATAGTTATTTAGCATCATTTCATCAACGATTTCAAAGTTTACTGTTGCTTCATATTCTCCAGCATTTGTTCCAATGTTATTTAAGTATGTTGCTTTAATTCCTTCTGGTAAGTTATTTACTGTTAGTCTGTATGTTCCACCACTATATACTACTGATATACCTTCTGTTTCATTCTTGTAATCATTTGCTGGTGTATATGCTCCACCATTATTACTTACTTCTAATTTATCGAATGTTACATTGCTTGGTAATTTATATTCTATAGGGTTAATTACTACTGTTGTTTTCATTGCTGGTTGACTTATTGCTCCATAATTATGTGCTAAGCTTCCTGTTAATTCAAATGTTGCTGTTGCTATATATGCTCCTGCATTTACTGGTAAACCATTTACTAATGCTGTATCAACTACCTCATATGACATACTTACTGTTACTCCTAATTCGTCTGTTCCTTCTGGTAAACCACTTATTGTAGCTTCTATTGGGCTTCCTGTATAATTTTCTTTTACACTGTTAAATACTATTTTGCTTGTATCTATTTGATATATAGCTTTAGTAATTGTAAGTGTTGCTTCTTTATATTCAGGAATTGCTACATAGTTTGCGCTATGTTCACTATCTAAGTAGAATTTTGCTTTTACTATATATGGTGTTTCACTTGCTTCTATCTTGTCGTTTCCTTCATAAACTACTTGTATTCCTGTTGGTATAGTATTTGAATCTACATATATGCTATTTGGTTGTCCATTATATTCAAATACTTGATCTTCAAATCTTATTCCTGTTGTATCTATAACTGCACGATTTACTGTTATTGCTACTTGGAATTTTTCATTACCGTTTATATAATCGTCTTTATCAGTTCCTACATATATTGCAGTATAAGTTGCTTTGTTTACAAGTAATTTTTCTCCTTCGTCTTCCCAAGCCCATCCTTCTGGTAATTCTATATCTTTTAGTTTATTTGTTGGTGTATAAGTTACTTCTGCATTTTCTAACACTGGTGTTTTTAATTCTGCTGCTGTTATTATAATTCCTTTTGACATAGTTATGCTTCCTGTATAATTTGTATTTTCTTTTGCTGTTATTGTTATACTAGCTGCATATGTTCCTACTTTAACTGGTAATCCTCCTGTTAATTCTGAACCTTCTTGTGCTAGATATTCATAAGATACTTCTACATCTTCTAGTGTTAAACCATTTCTTAATTCGATTGATGCTGTTTTTGCTGTTCCGTCATATTGAGCATCTTCTCCAGTTGGTACAGTTACAATTATGTCTCCATTACTGATTTGTCTTGGATTTATTGTATATGTTCCTTTTTCTGTTCTTACTACATAGTTACTATTTTCACTTGCAGATACTGTAATATCATATGTTCCTACTGGTGATTCAGCTGTTGCTACTGTTTCTACTGTAAATACTATGTCGCTTTCGTTTACTAAGCTTCCATCTATTATTGTATATCCGTTTGTTTGTATTGTATCTTTATAAACTCCTTCTGCGTCATTTGCTTTAACAGTTATTTCTCTAGGATTTATAGTTAGTGTTCCTACTAATTGTTCTTCTGTAACAGCTGTATAGTTTCCTCCTGTTGTTGTTACTTTTACTGTATATGTCTTTGCATCTTTTACCTCTTCTGCATTTATAGAATTTCCTTCTGCATCATAGTAGTTAATTGTTATTTCTCCTAAGTTTGCAAGTGATTCTGCTTCAGTTGCATTTAATATTATTTCATTGTCTCCTGTTCCTACTGAAACTTTTAAATTAGCTGCTTTTGGTGTTCCATCATATTCTGCTGTAGGATTTGTTACTACTATATTTAATGTAGTATCATTTGGAATTATCTCAAATGTTACTGATTCACTTATGCTTTCACTATAGTTGTTTATACCTATTACTGTTACTGTTGCTGTATATATTCCTAATTCTGTTGGTTCTGTTGTTGTTGCCTTATCAGCTGTATCTCCTTCTTTTAAGTAACTTACTGATACTTCATAGTCTGTATCTTTTACTAAGTTTGTTGTGATTTCATATTGTAATAAGTTATTAGTTCCATATGGTATTTTTGCACCATCTAATGGTCTTATTATCTCTAAGCTTGCATAGTCTGGTATTATTAGTTTTTCAAATTCTGCTGTTATTATAACATCGTCTGCTGGCATATCAAAGCTATATATTGTATTTCCTTCTGCATCTTCATTAGTTGTTACATTTACAATTGTATTATCACTTGCTCTTGTTACTTTTACAGGATTTTCTGCTAATTTATATCCTGCAGCTGCTTCTACTGTGAATTCTACCGTGTCTTCTACTGTTAGTTTTGTTGTTCCTGGTATGATTGCTATATTGTCTCCGTCTGTAACTACTTTTTCTGCTGTTACTGTTCCGTGTTCTGAATTTACTGTTAAATCATATTCATTTGCTGTGTATGTTACTTCGATTGTTACATCTGCTGCTGGCATTGTAAATGTGTATTTTCCTTCTGCCTCTGTTACTGATACTTCTACTTTTTCATTTTCTGCATTTAAGTATGTTACTTTTACTTCATTTA
>CASTFX010000020.1 GCA_949448405.1 uncultured Clostridia bacterium | reverse complement strand
CCCATAGTCGATGTAGCCTCTATATCAGGAGCTAGACTTCCAATTTTCACATTTCCATTCATCATTATTTCATAATCCATATACAAAACCTCCAAGCAATTTTAAGAAAAGAACAAAGCACCTTCATATCTTCTTAATAAAAAAGTTCCCTTCATATTTCTTATTATATGAGGAGAACTTTTATCTTGTTCTTATTGAGTTAAATTTTATTTACTTTGAGGCTACTTTTCCATTAAATCCTTCTTGAGTAGCAAATGGTACTATGCAAGCTGCTGTCTCTTCTAATTCGCTATAAAGTATATCTTCGTAAATTGAATAAGCCTTCTTCTTTTTCTTATCTTTTCTAAATAAATTGATACTTACAACATTATTAGAATTAGATGTATTTATCTCTTCTTCAATATTATCTTTGTTAATTCTATTTGATAATTCTAGGTAATTGTCTTTTAGCATTTCTAGCATTTCTTGAATTTGATTAATTTGTTTTGTATAATCAATGCTTGATAATTCTTTTTTTACAATTCCTTGTATTAACTTAATTGTTAAGCCATCATCATTTGATTGTGTATTTCTTGAACTTGCATGTCTTACAATATTTTCTATATCTTCTTTTGTTATATTTTGTTTCTCATCTTTTACTCTAATCTCTTTTCTTACTATTTCTGCTATCTCTTCTTTTGTTACTACCTCATTTGTCAATTGTTTATGATTTTCTTTGATTACTCTTATTTCGTTATATATTTTTCCTATTGCATTTTCTACTTCCATTTTATTGTCAGTTTCTTTGAATATATCTTTTACTTTTTCTAATTCATTATATATTTCGTTCAATCTATCCAAATGATTTAAGCCTTTAATTTCTTTTGATATATGGTTTATTTTGCTCTCATAATTTACTGCTTGCAATTCTTCCTTCATTGCTAAAATATTATTTTCTCTATGTTCTTCTAGTTTTGAGTTTATAACTTCTACTACATTATTTATATCTTGCTCTGTTTTTATAACTCTTCTATCATCATTTCTATCATTTCTATTTAGTTGGACTTTTATATCTGCAATTGTTTCAATTAACTTTTCAATATTCTTATTTTGTATATTATATAGTTTTTCAACGTTATTTTCTTCTACTATCACTTCTTCTTCATTTTTTATGTCTTTTACTGTTATATCATAATCTTTTGCTTCAAATTTAGGTATAGCATTTTCTATTACTTCTTGAACACTAATTATCTCTCTTTGCTTTATTTTACATTTTTCTCCTTCTTTATTGTACCCATAATAATAACTCTTACCATATGTTTTACTTTGAGTATTTACTTTGTTCAAAATTACACCTATTAAATTTCCACCAACAATTTTAATCGATTTCTTTACTTCTAATAGATTTTTAATCTTTGTAGTTTCTGAATTTACTACTAAAATTGTTGAATCTGCGA
The DNA here is from genome assembly GCA_949448405.1 of uncultured Clostridia bacterium. Classification (GTDB taxonomy): domain Bacteria; phylum Bacillota; class Clostridia; order TANB77; family CAG-508; genus JAAWPK01. Next base: position 11,300 of record CASTFX010000020.1, on the reverse strand, counting down.
TAGTTGATAATATAATACTATCTGTTACCAACATGCATGGTGGTGAGTCAATAATAATAATATCATAAATTTCTTTAAGCATTTCTAATAAATTCTTCATGTTTTTTGAATCCACTAATTCTGCTGGATTTGGTGGAATTGTTCCATTTGGCAATATATGTAAGTTTGGTATTTTAGTTTCCTCTATGTATTTTTTAGCTAGATTAAGATTTTCCTTTACATTTTCTGTCATAGCATATAGATAGTTTGAAAGTCCTTCACCTTTATCTAGATTAAATATTTTATTTAATCTTCCTTTTCTCATATCTGCATCTATTATTAAAACATTTTTATTTGTTTCTGCAAATGCTGCTGCTATATTAGAAGAAGTAAAACTTTTGCCCTCTTGTGATAAACAGCTTGTAACAAGTATAGTTTTAGCATTTTTTACTGAATTCATATACAATATATTAGTTCTTATTGTATTAATGCATTCTGTAACATATGATTTACTATTTTCTTTATTTACAATTTCTCCTGTTTTACTAATGTTAGTTGGAATTTTTCCTAAAGTTTTTAGATTTATATATTCTTCTATCTCTTCTTCCGTTTTTATAGTATTATCGAATAAGTAATAACATATAACTACTATTCCACTGGCAAACATTCCTAATATACCAAACATTACTATATCTTTTATATGGTTAATATTATATGGAGTTGCTGGTATTTCTGCCTCATCTACAATTCCAATATTCTCTAAATTATATATTTGTTTTATTTCCTTTAAAAATACATTAGACAATTCTTTTGCTATCTCTGTTGCTCGTTGTGGGTTAACATCTGTAACTGATACTTCTATAACATATGTATCTCCTACCGCATTAACTTTTATTTTGTTTAATAACTCTTTTTCAGTCATATTCAAATTTAGCTTTTGGATAACTTGTTTTAATACTATTGATTGTTTTGCAATATTACTATATGTTGATATAAGTTCTGAATTAAGTACTAAATCTGAAGTTGTAATCATTTGCTCTTCTTTAGCATTATTAGGTATTAAAAGTAATGTTTCTGTAGCTTGATATTTTGGCACTACATAATAATACGAGTACATATATCCAAGCATAACAAAAGCTAACACTATAAATATTGTTAGTGCAGCTTTTCTTTTAAATATATTTAATATTCTCTTTACTTCTGTATTTCCACTTTTATCCATTATTTTTTTACCACCTATATTTGATTATACTATATTCTGTTGGTTATTTCAATACTTTATGTTAATTTGTGTTGAATATATAATTTTATTGATTCATTATAAGTTTTTCTATCATTGTATATTTAATTTCTATTGGTTCTTTACTCTTTATCTTTTCGTTATTTAAGACTTTCCTTGGATTAACTTCTACTAATTCATTTACAATTTCTTTTCCCATCCATTTTTCTAATTTATGTATAATCTTGGGAATTCTATTATATATACTGTTTTGTCTATGTACGTCTGAGCCAAGAAAATGTATTATATTATTTTTCAAAAATTTTTTTACTATAATTTGTGATTTTTTTCCATACAATCCTATTATGCTTCCATAATTTGCTTGCATTAATACCCCATTTTGTATAAGTTCATATACAAGTTTTGGATCTTTCTTTATATATTCATATCTCTCTGGATGTGCAAGTATTGGAATAAGATTATTATGTACCATTTCAAAGACAACTTCATATATAATCATTGGTTTAACATTCATTGGCATTTCAAAAAGAACATATTTAGTATTATTTATAGTAGAAATTTTGTTACTTTTTAAAAGTTTCATAATATTCTCTGTTAAGTATACTTCATTTGCAATATATAACTTAATGTCTTTATCTGCTATTTTTCTATCTATTTCTTCTATAAGCTCTTTTAGTCTTTTATTGTCTTCCTCATAATATCCTTCTATATAATGTGGTGTTAGCACTATTTCATTAAATCCGAGCTTTTCCTGCTTCCTTAATTAAGTTAAGCGTCTCGTCCATATCTCTTGCCCCATCATCGATTCCTGGCATTATGTGTGTATGTATGTCTATCATTTTTACTATTCCTTTCAAAATAGTTTATTTGTTTTTATCTTCTCCATAATAATAGCTTTTTTTATACTCTCTTCCTTCAATAGCTACTTTATTTACAATGATTCCTGCAATTTTTCCTCCGACATTTTGTATGCTTCCTATTACCTTATGCAAATTTTCTTTCTTTGTCTCATTATTTGCAGCAACTATTACAGTTGTATCAACTATTCTAGTTAAAATAATTGAATCTGTGACTAATTCGATTGGTGGCCCATCTAATATAATTATGTCATATATTTCTTTCAATTTTTTAACTGTTTTAATCATCGCTTCCGAAACTAATAATTCAGATGGATTAGGAGGTATACTTCCTGCCACCATTATATCTAGTCCATCTATTTCAGTTCCCTGTATGTAATCTAATATATTCTTTTCTTCTTCTGAACTTTCTAATAAATAATTTGAAAGACCTGGTTTAGGTAATACATTAAAAATTGAATGTTGCCTTCCTCTTCTCATATCTGCATCTATTATTACTACTTTCTTGCCAACTTGTGCAAAAGTTACTGCAAGGTTTGCAGATACAAAGCTTTTTCCTTCTTTTGGCAAAGTTGAGGTAACTAATATTGTTTGCAATTTTTCTTTGTTATTTATAAATTGTATATTTGTTCTTAAAGTTCTAAAAGTCTCAGAAATTGGAGATTTTGGGTCTTTATTTACAATAACTTCTTCTCTCATACTATTCTTTACCTCCCGTTTGCTTATCCTTTTTTTCTTGGTTTACAATCATTGGAATAGATGCTAAAACTGGTAAATCAAATTCCTTCTCAACCATTTCTGAACTTTTTATAGTTGTATCTAATGAATTTACTATTATAATGTATATAGCAGCCACTAAAATTCCTGCAAACACAAACATTATAATATCTTTTTTATGATTTATATTACATGGTTCATATTCAACTTCCGCTTTGCTTATTATCTCAATATTATCTATATTATACATTTCCTTTACTTTCTCTTTAAATACTTTGGCAATCTCATTGGTAATATCAGCAGAAACTCTATTATTTGTATTTTTTACTGTAATCTCTATTAACTCTGTATTACTTAATGAACTAACAGTTATATTCTTTCTTAATTCTTCTTCTTTTATATCTAACTTTAGATTAGATATTACTTCTTTTAAGACATTTCTACTCTTAATTAGCTTATTATATGTTGACACAAGTTTAGAATTCAAAGTAATATCATTTGTTGTTATTGTATTATCTGAACTGTTTGAAGACACAAGTACCATTGTTGCTGATGAGCTATAAAGTGGTGTAACAAATTTCATAGTATATATTATTCCTATCATTAAAAAAGCAAGTATAATAATTATTATATCTGCTTTTCTTCTCCATAAAGTATTAAATATTTTACTTAAATCGATTTCTTCCATTCGTATTCCTTTCATCTATTAGTAAAGTTTTTATAATATTTTTCACTCGGTTTAAATTATCTTATTTATTATACCATTTTATGTCAATTAATTCAATATCTTTGGCAAATTATTTATATATTTTGATAAATTTTCGTGCATAAAAAGTACACCTTCATTTAGATTATACCCATTAATTATGGTCTACTAAATGAGGTGTTCCTTCTTTATTTAATATAAAAATTGTCTATTTCTGTGCCTTGTAGTAAAGCTACTTTTCTTATTATAGTTTTATATATACTTTCTCTTTTTTCCTAAAAATATATATTATTATAAGCGAAATTGCAAATGTTATTGCATATGTTACAAGTATTATTGTCCAATTCCCTGTAACTAAGTTACTTCCAGCAATTGTTGATGATATAATAGATGGGAATCTTGCAAAAGTTGATATTGCTAAAAATCTTACTGGTTTTACTGGCAATAGTCCTCCTAAATATACAAATAAGTCTTTAGGTGTTCCTGGTATAAAGAATAATATAAATAGTATTGTGTCAATTCTTTTTTGATTTGAAAACCACTTGCTTTTTTCAATTTTATCTATTTTATCTTTTGATACAAAACTATATATAAAATTTCTTCCAAACTTTCTGACTGCGAAAAAAATTATAAAGCTACTTACAAATGCTCCTAAAAATATTACTATTAGGCCTCCTATTGGTCCATATGACATTCCTGCCAAAATCTCTACTGGTTCCCCTGGAAGTATTGGCAAAAATATTTGTGCTACCATTAATCCTATGATAATGAATATTCCTTCAATTCCTAAACTCTCTATTTCTTGTTTAAAATTCAATCTTCCTTCTTCTGTTGTAATTCCTTTAAATATAGGTAAAAGCTTTATTGTTAGCACTACCATTATAATTAAAAACATTATAAAAACTATTATTTTAAAAATCTTTACCTTCTTACTCTCCATTTTATATGCTCCATTTTATTTATAATTAACTTCTAGTATCTTATCTATTGTAACATCTCTTGTATGTTCTATTTTCTCCCAGTTAGTTTGTTTTCCTTGGTTAAAACATGCTAAAATGTTTATTGGTATCCAAGACAATACAAATACTGGAAGCATTATTATTCCTTTTAAATATGGAATTATATGTTTCTTTTTCATCTTTATTGCTGTGATAGATAATACTAAACTTATAGCATAGTACACTATTATTGTAGAAAGTTTTCCCATATAATTCATATTTGATAATTCTGCAAGTCCTATTAGGAAACGTGATACATATGATATTGCTCCTAAAAACTGTAAAACTGGCGAAAATAAAAATATTAAATTATCTATACTTGAAAAGCTATTCTTTTTTAATGCTTTTTTAATTAGTTTCATTGAATAAATTTTAAAACATTGAATTGTTCCAATTGACCATCTTTTCCTTTGTTTCCATGAAGCTTTAAATGTAGTTGGTTGCTCATCATATGTAATAGCATCTTCCACAAAAGCTATATCTTCATTATCTATTGCACATTTTACAGTAAGTTCTATATCTTCTGTAAGTGTATATGCTTTATATCCTTTTCTATTTATATACTTTTTAGAAATCATGAAACCTGTACCATTTATAAAGCTTGACTTGTCTATATTCATTCTAGCTTGGTTTAAGAAAATATTATGAATTAGGTAATGTATTGAATAACAACTAGAAACCCATGTATCACTTATATTTTTACTATCTCTAAATCCTTGTGCTAATTCATATCCTGCATCTATGGCTTTATTCATTTTAGATATAAATTTTGGATGAACTATATTATCTGCATCAAAAATTATATAAGCTTCATAATCTAATTTATTTAATTCATTGAAAGCAATTCTTAATGCTTCTCCTTTTGATTTAACTGGTACTTGACATTCTATAACTTGTGCACCATTTTTTAAAACAACTTCTTTGGTTTTATCTGTACAATTATTAATAGCTACAAATACATCATATTGTTCTTTAGGATATTCTTGTTTATTTAGACTTTTTAAAAGATTTCCAATAACTCTTTCTTCATTTCTTGCTGGTATAACAATTGCAAACTTATGTGTATTTGTTGCTTTTCTAATTACTTTCTTTGTTTTTATAGCACATAAACCAGTTATGACATAATAAACCAAATATGCTACTGTTACTATATCTATTACTTTCAATATTTCCTTAAAAAGTTCCATCTAAAACCCTCTCTATCTTTTTTCGATATTTTAATTATAGCAAATAATTATTAAGAAACAATATATTTTGTCTTAAGACTTTCTTAATTTAGATTATTATATTACTATTTTTAGAAATATTTTTTTATATATTATATTATAAATACTGATAAAATTAAATAAATTTAGGCAATTTTTTACAAATTTAAGAAATTGAAAAAAGTAGTAAGAAAATATACAAACTTCCTTACTACTTTTAATTACATTTATACTTCTGTTATATCTACTACTTCTAATTCTTCCTCTGTTTTAGTATCTTCTATAGCGTCATATAAAGCATTTGCTGTATCAATTGATGTGAAGCATGGTATTTTTGATTCTGCTGCTAATCTTCTTATTTTAAATCCATCACGATTTGATTCTTTACCTCTTGTTGGTGTATTTATTATGAAATTAATTTTTCCAAGTTGTAATAGATTTGGTATACTTTCTGCACCTTCCCAAATTTTCTCAACAACTTTTACTTCAATTCCATTATTTTTAAGTAGTGTCGCTGTTCCTTTTGTTGCATATATATTAAATCCTTTGTTAAACAGTTTCTTAGCAAGAGGTAACATTTCTTCTTTATCCTTATCTCTTACTGTTATAAGAACATTTCCTGTTTTTGGAATATTTATTCCTGATGCTATAAATGCTTTAACTATTGCGTCTGAAAAGCTCTTAGAAACTCCAAGTACTTCTCCTGTTGATTTCATTTCTGGACCTAAACTTGTATCTGCATTTTTAATCTTTTCAAAAGAGAACACTGGCATTTTTATTGCAATATATTCGCTTCTTCTATATATTCCTGTACCATATCCTATGTTCTTAAGTTTTTCTCCAAGTATTACTCTTGTTGCTATATCTATAACTGGTAGATTTGTTACTTTGCTTATATATGGTACTGTCCTACTAGAACGAGGATTAACCTCTATTATATATACTTCTCCTTCGCAAATTATAAATTGGATATTAAGTACTCCTATAACATTAAGTTCCTTTGCAATCTTTTCTGTATATTCTATTATCTTCTTTTGGTGTTCTTCTGAAATATTCTGAGTTGGATATACTGAAATACTATCTCCAGAGTGAATTCCTGCTCTTTCTAAGTGTTCCATTATACCTGGTATCAATATATCTTCTCCATCACATATAGCATCAACTTCTAACTCTTTTCCTAGCATATATTTATCTACAAGTATTGGGTGCTCTTGTACTGTTTTATTTATTTCATTGATAAATTCTGTTATTTCACTATCATCATATGCAATAGCCATACCTTGTCCACCAAGTACATATGATGGTCTAACAAGTACTGGATACCCTAAAGCATTTGCAACTTTTTTAGCTTCTTCTACTGTGTATACTGTGCTTCCCTTTGGTCTTAAAATACCACAATTGTTTAAAGCTTCATCAAACAATTCTCTGTCCTCTGCTCTATCCATATCTTCTTCCTGAGTTCCAAGTATCTTAACACCCATTTCTTTTAAAGCTCTAGTTAACTTTATTGCTGTTTGTCCCCCAAATTGTACTATTGCTCCATATGGTTTTTCAACATCTATAATATTTTCTACATCTTCACTTGTTAATGGTTCAAAGTACAACTTGTCAGCTATATCAAAATCTGTACTAACTGTTTCTGGATTATTATTTACAATTATTGTTTCATATCCTTTTTTCTTTAGTGACCATACTGAATGAACACTACAATAGTCAAATTCTATTCCTTGTCCTATCCTTATTGGTCCTGAACCTAGTACAACCACTTTCTTTCTATCCCCATTTTCCTCTGTCTCATTTTCATCATCATAACTAGAATAATAATATGGTGTTTCTGCATCAAACTCTGCTGCGCAAGTATCTACCATTTTGAAAGCTGCAATTATTCCATTTTCTTTTCTAAGTTTCTTTACTTCTTCTAGTGATATTTTTGAAAGTTGTGATATAACCCTATCAGTATATCCATATACCTTAGCTTTTTTTAGTAAATCAATACTTAAATTATTAGTTTTAAGTTCTTCTTCTAATTTAACCAAATTATTTATTTTACTTATAAAGAAAGTATCTATTGTTGTTGCTTCATGTATTTGCTGGGTGCTCATACCTCTTCTTAAGTTTTCTGCAACTACCCATAAAGTTTCGTTATTTACATTTTTAAGTTCATTTCTAATTTGTTCATCTGTATAACTTGAAAATTTAGGAAGTATTAAACTATCAACATTTTCCTCTAATGAACGTATAGCCTTCATAAGTCCTGCTTCAAGTGTTGGAGCAATCGCCATTACTTCTCCTGTTGCTTTCATTTGAGTTCCGAGTTCACGACTTGCTGTCAAGAATTTGTTAAATGGCCACTTTGGAACTTTTACTACTACATAATCAAGTACTGGTTCAAAGCATGCGTAAGTTTTCCCTGTTACTGCATTCTTTATTTCATCTAGTGTATAACCTATTGCAATTTTTGTTGCAACTTTCGCTATTGGATAACCTGTTGCTTTAGAAGCTAAAGCTGATGAACGGCTAACTCTTGGGTTTACTTCTATTACAGCATATTCAAAACTGTTTGGATTTAGCGCAAATTGTACATTACAGCCACCTTCGATTTTAAGAGCTGATATTATTTTTATTGCTGATGTTCTAAGCATCTGGTATTCTCTATCTGCAAGTGTTTGAGATGGTGCAACTACTATACTATCTCCTGTATGTACTCCAACAGGATTTATATTTTCCATATTACATACTGTTATACAATTTCCTTTTGAATCTCTTATTACTTCATACTCAATTTCTTTCCAACCAGATATACATTTTTCTATTAATACCTGACATACTCTTGATAAATGTAATCCATTAGAACTTATATCCCTTAATTGTTCCTCTGTATAAGCAATTCCTCCACCTGTTCCACCAAGTGTATATGCTGGTCTTACTATAACTGGTAGCCCTATTTCTCTCGAAAAGCTTACTGCATCTTCTACATTGTTTACTACTTTACTTGCAACACATGGCTCATTTATACTTTCCATCATATCTTTAAATGCTTGTCTATCCTCTGCATTTTTTATTCCTTCTGCTGAAGTTCCAAGTAGAGTAACTTTGTTCTCTTTTAAAAATCCTTTCTCTTCAAGCTCCATTGCAATGTTAAGTCCTGTTTGTCCTCCAAGATTTGGAAGTATACTATCTGGTTTTTCTTTTTCTATTATCTTCTTAACTGTTTTAACTGTTAATGGCTCTATGTAAATCTTATCTGCCATATTTTTGTCTGTCATTATTGTTGCTGGATTAGAATTAACAAGTATTACTTCTAATCCTTCTTTCTTTAATTCTACACAAGCTTGTGTTCCTGCATAGTCAAACTCTGCTGCTTGTCCTATTATTATTGGTCCTGAACCTATTACTAATACTTTTTTAATATTCTTATTTCTTGGCATATTATTTTCTTCCTTTCATTTTTTATTATTTTACTATATATAACAATAAAATTAAGTGATAGAGCGAATGTAGAGTAATTGAGGATAGAAATTCTTAATATTTTTATGGAAAGAGTTCACGCCTGCCGTGGAAGGGTACCATAAAATTCATTTAGAATTTCTCCGAAAATTAGCTCGCCCTGAGCGATAAACGCAATTTTATTGTTATATTATATAGTAGAAATTAAACTTAAAAATTCATCAAATATATATGAAGTATCTTCTGGTCCTGGGCATGCTTCTGGATGAAATTGTACTGTAAATATGTCTTTATCTTTATATCTCAATCCCTCAACCGTTCCGTCATTTAAGTTAATATGTGAAATTTCAGCCTTTTTACTATCTATACTATCTTCTTTTATATAATATCCATGATTTTGTGAAGTAATATATACCTTATCTGTCTTTAAATCTTTTACTGGATGATTTGGTCCTCTATGACCATATTTTAATTTTGCAGTTTTAGCTCCTGTAGCAAGTCCCATAAGTTGATGTCCTAAGCATATTCCAAGTATTGGTATATTTCCATTATACAATTCTTTTACTGTTTCTATTCCAATTTTACAATCTTCTGGGTCTCCAGGTCCATTTGAAAGTACTATTCCATCTGGGTTACATTCTAGTATTTTATCTTTTGGTGTATCTTGTGGATATACATATACTGTACAATTTCTTTTTAGTAACTCTCTTATTATATTTTCCTTGCAACCAAAATCTAAAAGTGATACCTTAATATCTCCTTCACCTGTCACATAGCTTCTTTTAGTAGATACCATTCCAACTAAATTAGTTGGTTTATATTCTTTAATCTCTTTTATTATTTCGGCTTTATTCTCTATACTAGAAGTTATTTTGCCTCTCATAGTTCCATTATTTCTAAGTATTTTAGTTAGTTTTCTTGTATTAACATTTTTTAGTCCTGGTACTTCATTTTCTATCAAATATTCTTCTAAGTCTTTCACTTTTCTAAAGTTACTTGCAGTTTCTGCAAGTTCGTGAATAAATACCGCACTAACCCATACCTTTTTAGATTCCATATCTTCTGGTATTACACCATAGTTTCCTATTAATGGATATGTCATAACAACTCCTTGTGATGAATACGAAGGATCTGTAAATACTTTTAAATATCCTGCCATTGACGTATTAAAAACTACTTCTAGGCAAGTATCTTTTTCATAGCCTATTCTTTCTCCTTCAAATATTTCTCCATTTTCTAATACTAAGTAACCTTTCATTTTTCTACCTTTCTCCCACTTTTGGGCAAAAAAAATTATTAAAAATTGTTTTTCGACATTATGTTTCCTAAAAAAGAGAGGCTATTTCACCTCTCCTTTAATTAACCATTAATTTGCTTTGCAACTTCTTCAGCAAAGTTTTCTTCTTTTTTCTCTAAACCTTCACCTTTTTCAATTCTTGCAAATTCAATAACTTTTGCATTTTTTGAAGCAAGTAAATCAGAAACTTTAATATTAGGGTCTTTTACGAATGGTTGATCAACCATACAAATTTCCCCATAGAATTTTCCTATTCTTCCTTGTACCATTTTTTCAGCTATTTCTGCTGGTTTTCCTTCATTCATAGCTTGAACTTTTAAGATTTCCATTTCTTTAGAAACTCTTTCTTCTGGCACAGAATTTCTATCTAAGAATTCTGGACGAGCTGCTGCAATTTGCATACATATATCTTTTGCAAGCTCATTATTTCCACCTTCCATAGAAACAAGTACTCCTATTTTTCCTTCTCCGTGGATATATTTCTCAACTAATCCATTAGATGTAAATCTAACAAATCTTCTTATTGACATATTTTCACCGATAGTTGCTATTTTATCAGTTAAAACTTCTGCTACTGTCTTACTAGTATCTTTAATCCATTTTTGAGAAAGTAATTCTTCAACATTTGATGGATTCTCTTTAACTACTTGGCAAGCAACATCGTTTGCAAAATTTTTAAATTCTTCATTCTTAGCAACAAAATCTGTTTCTGCATTAACCTCAACAACGGCTCCTGCTTTTCCGTCTTCAGATACATAAGCTACAACTAATCCTTCAGCAGCTATTCTGCTTGATTTTTTAGCAGCTTTTGCAATTCCTCTTTCACGTAATAGCTCTGCTGCTTTTTCCATATC
>CASTFX010000019.1 GCA_949448405.1 uncultured Clostridia bacterium | reverse complement strand
GTAGATTATGCAGTAAATGGAGCAACAGACTATGCAGGAGAATCAGTAAAAGAAAATGAGATAATGAGTGGAACAGAAAGCTTATTAGATAGCACAGTAAAGAAAATAGAAGATATACTAGGAGGAAAGACTCCATCAGAGCCAGAAGGACCAGGACCACAAAAAGGATTAACAGGAGAACAATTAAAAGAAAAAATAGGAGCATATGTAGATTATACACCAGATAATCCAGAAGATGCTACATATAGTACAACTCAAGATGGAGTAGAGAGAAGCGGAAATGCTGGAGGAGAGCAAATAATATCAAGAGATACAAATTTAAAGTGGAGAATAATGGCTGCAGACGGAGATAAAGTAACATTAATATCGGAAACAATACCAACAGAAACATTAACATTAAAAGGAGCGGATGGGTATAATAATGGAGTGAAACTATTGAATGATGCGTGTAATACATTATATAAAAATAGTAGTCTAGGAACAACAGGAAGAAATGCAAGAGTAGAAGATATAAATAGTCTAATGGGATATACACCAACAGTGGGGACAGAATATGCATTAACTAGTAAATATTATCCATATATATTCGCAGATGAAAAAACTGGATATGTAGACAGTGGATACGGAACGAAGTTAGGACAATCGGACCAAGATGATTGGTATAGTGGAAGTGCACAAGCAAGTTATTTAAAAGGAAAAAATAATGAATACAATTATACATTAAGCAATTATAAATCAACAAATACAGTACAACATGCGTTATCGACAGGAAGAAAAGGAGAAGTAGGTTCAACCAATCATATTGAATACTGGTTAGCTTCACGCTGTAACAAAAATAGTGATGGGAAGGTCTCTTATTATATATTCAAAATATGGAATGGTTGCTTAACTAATGATTATACATATACTTCTGGAGGACAAGAGTGGAACCGTAGCCATGCATTACGCCCTTGCATCGAAATAGACTTAACGAAAGTAAATATAGGCGAAATTGGCTCAGGAGAAAGCACTTCACCATACAGCATAGCCAAAAGATAAACAAGATTATCAACAAAAATTCGTATATCAATAAATAATATGCAATAATAAAACGAATGTAAATTGTCAAGCAAAGATAAACAAAAAAGCTTTAATCAATATCCTAAAATTAGGATACGATTAAAGCTTATATTTTTGGTATTATATAATTTTATTTGACAACTATATTATATATCTTATTTTTAACATAGATTTCTTTAACGATTTGCTTTCCTTCTAGTTGACCACCAATCTTTTCATGAACAAGTTCTTTTACAACACTTTCATCACTATCAAGGGTAATATTTACAGTAGATTTAAGCTTTCCATTTACTTGAATTGGAAGTTCTATTTCCTCATCAATAGTTTTGCTATCGTCATATTCTGGCCAAGTGTTTTCGGAAATGGTTATTGTATTTCCTATAATAGAGAATAATTCTTCTGTAATATGAGGTGCGATAGGGTTAAGTAAGATAAGGAAAGTACTAAATTCAGCTTTATTAATTCTTTTTAATCTATAAAATTCATTTACCATGGTCATAAAGGTTGATACAGCTGTGTTAAATTTCATAGTCTCATAATCTTCAGAGATTTTCTTAATAGCTTTGTGCATCATCTTTTCGAAGTCTTTAGAGTAGCTATCTCCATCTACTAAAATATCGGTCAAATTCCAAACTCTATCTAAGAATTTACTACAACCACGAAGGCTTTCCATAGACCAAGGTGTAGATTGGTCAAAAGGTCCTATAAACATTTCATAAGTTCTAAAAGCATCTGCTCCAAATTCTGCAACTATTTCATCAGGATTAACAACATTACCTTTAGATTTAGACATTTTCTCTCCGTTATTTCCTAAAATCATACCATGAGAAGTACGTTTTGAATATGGCTCTTTAGTTGGAACAACTCCAATATCATATAAAAACTTATACCAAAATCTTGAGTAAAGAAGGTGTAGTGTAGTGTGTTCCATACCACCATTATACCAATCAACAGGAGCCCAATATTCAAGAGATTCTTTAGAAGCCAAAGCCTTATCATTATGAGGATCCATATAACGTAGGAAGTACCAAGAAGAACCAGCCCATTGAGGCATTGTATCAGTTTCTCTTGTAGCTTTTCCACCACAATGAGGACATGTAGTATTTATCCAGGCATCAAGTTTTGCAAGAGGAGATTCTCCATTTTCTCCAGGTAGGAATTCCTTAACTTCAGGTAGCTTTAGAGGAAGATCGCTTTCGTCAAGTGGAACCCATCCACATTTTTCGCAATATACCATAGGTATTGGCTCTCCCCAGTATCTTTGTCTAGAAAATACCCAGTCTCTTAGTTTATAGTTTACTTTTTTCTTACCGATATTTTTATCTTCTAAATATTTGATAGTAGCATTTATGGCATCTTTAACATTCATTCCATTGATAAAGCCAGAGTTTATAAGTATGCCATTATCTGTATCAGTATAAGCTTCCTTAGAGACAGAAACGGTGTTATCGTTATTGGTTATAACTTGTTTAATTGGAAGCTTGAATTTTGTAGCAAATTCGAAGTCTCTTGTATCATGAGCAGGAACAGCCATAATTGCACCTGTACCATATGTAATTAAAACATAATCAGAAATCCAAATAGGGATAAGCTCATTTGTAAGTGGGTTAACAGCCTTAATTCCTTTTATCTCAACACCAGTTTTTTCCTTAGAAAGTTCTGTCCTTTCAAAATCAGATTTTTTACTAGCTAGAGTTTTATAATTTTCTACTTCTTCAATATTAGTTATTTTATCTTTTAATTCATTTATAATATTATGTTCAGGAGCAACAACCATATAAGTTGCACCAAACATAGTATCAGGTCTGGTTGTATATATTAGAAGTTCTTTATCTGTTCCATCAATTTTAAATTTAACTTCAGCACCTTCACTTTTTCCTATCCAATTACGTTGTTGAATTTTAATCTTTTCTAGATAATCAATATCATCTAGGTCATCTATTAATCTTTGAGCATATTCAGTGATTTTAAGCATCCATTGACTTTTTTCTTTTTGGATAACTTCTCCACCACATCTTTCACAAACACCATTAACAACTTCTTCATTTGCAAGACCAACTTTACAACTTGTGCAATAATTTATTGGCATAGTTGTTTTATATGCAAGTCCTTTTTTGAATAATTGTATAAATATCCATTGAGTCCATTTATAATAATTAGGGTCAGTTGTATTAATTTCTCTTGACCAGTCAAAAGAAAAACCAATTGATTTTAATTGTTCTCTGAAATGATTTATATTTGCTTCTGTAACTATGCTTGGATGAATGTTATTTTTTATTGCATAGTTTTCGGCAGGAAGACCAAATGCGTCAAATCCGATAGGGTATAAAACGTTATATCCATTAAGACGTTTTTTTCTTGCAATTATATCAAGGGCTGTATAACTTCTAGGGTGTCCTACGTGTAAACCTTGTCCTGATGGATAAGGAAACTCTATAAGTCCATACCACTTAGGCATAGTGTAGTTATCTTTTGCATTAAATGTTCCTTCCGCTTCCCATTTTTTTTGCCATTTTTTTTCTACTTCTTTGAAATTATAAGCCATAATGTACATCTCCTTAATTTTATATTATGTTGTTATTATTTTATATAAATATTTTTATTTTCTTCATTTCTTGCTGTCGTGATTTTCAATCACTCCACTCACGAACAGCATAGCCAAGAAGTAAGCTCACTGCGCGAAATTGCAAAAATAAAAATATTTATATAAAATTTATAAACTAAATTATAATAAATTGTATCTATTATACAATAAATTTTACAAAAGATAAAGCTAAATATTGAAAAAAGTGCCAAAATATTGTAAAATGAATATGGTAAGAGAAATTTAAGATGAGAAAGGAAACATATAATTTGAATATTCATGACGAAACAAAATTTTTAATGAAAAAGTATAATGTAACTGCAAATAAGTCATTAGGACAAAATTTCTTAATAGATGAAGAAGTTATATTAAATACAATAAAGAATGCTAATATATGTAAAGACGACTTAGTTATAGAGATAGGACCAGGTCTTGGAACTCTTACAAATGAACTTGTAAAAAATGCAGGAAAGGTTGTCTGCATAGAGCTAGATAAAAAGATGATTAAGATTTTGCAAGATAGATTTTTATTATTTGATAATATTGAAATCATTAATCAAGATGTTTTAAAAGTAGACTTAAATGAGCTGATAGATAAATATAATATGAAAAGTGCAAAGATAGTTGCAAATCTTCCATATTATATAACAACACCAATTATTATGAAATTATTAGAAAGTAGGGCAAACTTTAATAGCATAACAGTCATGGTGCAAAAAGAAGTAGCAGATAGACTTTGTGCAAGAACAGGTACTAGAGAAGCAGGAGCGATAACATATGCAGTAGAATATTATTCAAATGCTAAAAAACTTTTTGTTGTGCCAAACACTTCTTTTATACCATCACCAAATGTAGAATCAGAGGTAATAACTCTAGAAGTAAAAAAGGAAAAGAATAAAGAAATCAAAGATGAAGGAAAATTGTTTAAGATGATAAAATATGCTTTTATGCAAAGGAGAAAAACTTTGATTAATACTTTGCAAAATACAGAAATATGCAAAAATAAGGAAAGAATAAGACAAGTTTTGAATAAACTAAATATAGACGAAAGAATAAGAGGGGAAGCTTTAACACTAGATGATTTTATAAAAATAGCAAATTTAATTTAAAAAGAAATAAGGTGATATAGTTGCAATTTAAAAGTATGTGTATATTCGATTTAGATGGAACATTAAATTTAACAGATACAAGACTATCAGCAGAGATACTTAAGCTATCAAGAAACGGCACAGCTTTTGTTACAGCAACAGGCAGAACTAATAGTTATGTAAGAGAAACTTGCAGAAAATATGGAATTATGCCACCAAGATTTATTATAGCTGACAATGGCGGAACGATATATGATAATGTAGATAGAAAGTATATAATAAGAACTACGTTGCATCCAGATAAAAGAAAGAGAATAATAGAAGAATTTATTAGACTAGGTGGAATAACAAGTGAAGTTAGATATACAGATGGAGATAATGTGTATGCTTCAAAAGATGGAAATGTAAAGAAATATTATGAAGATGAAAGCATTATAGAATATAGAGATGCAGAAGAATTAATTGGAGAAATATTAGATGAGAACACAGATATAACGAAAGTTACTTTAGCAGGAAATAAAAAGCTCATGAAAGACATAATGAAATTTATAAAACAAGAAGGAATAGAATGTTGGACAGATATAGGAGCTACGAAATTTCCAAATAAAAAAAGACAAAATTACAGATTAGATATAACAGATGGAGAAACCTCAAAAGGGGAAGCTGCAAGCTTTTTAAGTGCCTATACAGGAATTAGAGATTTTACTTGTATAGGAAATGGACCAAATGATTTTAGCATGTTTAGATATGCTTTAGATAATAATATGCCAATAATTGTTGTAAAAAATTGTGAAAATGGAGAACTCACAAAAGAAAGTGAAGAAGTAATACAAAAAGTAAAAGAATATGCAATGGAGATAGGAAGAGAAGATAAAGTAACAATAGCTAGTTTTCCAATAAATGGATATATTGGAAGAAGAGAAGAAAAAAGCTCATTGGTGCAGAGGAGAAAGAAATTTGTAGATGGAATAAAGGTAAAAAATAATTGTAAGATAAACACCAATTTAAGAGGAGTAAATAAGGCAGTTGTTAGAAAACGTCAAGAAAGGGGAGGAATTTAAAAAATAATCAGTATGCAGTTTGCAAATCAAACTGTAATAATTAAAACTGCCTAGTATTATACTAATTATTTTAAAACGCTGATATTATATACAAAAAGAGGGTTCCTAATCTAGGACGCCCTCTTAAATTTTATTCAACTGTTACAGATTTTGCAAGGTTTCTTGGCTTATCTGGGTCAAGACCTTTTTCTTTAGAAACAAAGTAAGCTAAAAGTTGAAGCGGTATAACTGCAATTACAGGAGAAAGAAGTGTATTAATTTCAGGTATTCTCAAGATATTAGGGAATAATTTAGTGTCTAAATCTTGATTTGTAACAATTAGAGTCTTAGCACCTCTAGTTATAACCTCTTGTAAGTTGCTTACAGACTTCTCAACTAATCTTCTATCAGTCATAATACCGATAACAGTTATATCATTTTCTATTAAAGCTATAGAACCATGTTTTAATTCACCAGATTGATATGCGTCAGAGTGAACATATGAAATCTCTTTTAGTTTTAAAGAAGATTCAACAGCTGCTGCATAATCTGAACCTCTACCTATATAGAAAACGTCTTTTTCTTTATAGATTCTCTTAGCAAATTCTTTTAACATATCTGTATTTTCTAAAACGATGCTTGCTTTAGAAGGTAATTCTAATATTTCATCTTTTAAAGTTTCAATTAAAGCTGTTTCTCTAGAACCTAGTACTTCAGCAAAATGAATTGCAAGAAGTGCAAGTACTGTTACTTGAGAAGTATAAGCTTTAGTTGATGCAACTGCGATTTCTGGTCCTGCATGTGTATATACTGTGAAATCAGCTTCTCTTGTTATAGAGCTTCCGATAACATTAGAAATTGCAATAGTTTTGCAACCCATAGCTTTTGAATTTTTAAGTGCTGCAAGAGTATCAGCTGTTTCTCCAGACTGACTAATACATATAATTAATGTTTTTTCATCGATAAGAGGTTCTCTATATCTAAATTCAGAAGCAATATCAACTTCAACAGGTATACCAGCTAATCTTTCAAATAAAGGTTTTGCAGCAATACCAGCATGCATAGCTGTACCACAAGCAACTATATATATTCTATTGATTCCAAGTAAAAAGTCTTTAGTAATATTTATATCGTCAAAGTTACATTTACCACCTTTAACAAGTCTAGTACCAATTGTTTCTCTAATAGCTGTTGGTTGTTCATTGATTTCTTTTAGCATGAAATCATCATAACCATTTTTGTCAGCAGCTTTTGCATCCCAAGTTATAATTTCAGGAGTTTTTTCTATAGAGTTAAAATCTTTATCATAGAATTTAACACTTCCAGCTTTAAGTTCAGCTAAATCTCCATCATTTAATATGTAAATGTTATTTGTATATTCTAGTATTGCAGGTATATCAGATGCTATGTACATTTCATTATCTTTAGCACCAAGAACTAGAGGATTGTCTTTTCTAGCAACAACTATTTTATCTGGTTCTAGTTTGCAAAGAACTGCTATTGCATAACTTCCTTTAAAATCTTTAGTTGCTCTACTTACTGCATGAACAAATCTATCTTCATTATTTCCAGTTTCTTTAGTATAATAGTAATGAATTAGATTAGGGATAACTTCAGTATCTGTTTCAGATAAAAATTTATATCCAGCATTTGTTAAAAATTCTCTAAGTTCATTATAATTTTCAATAATTCCATTATGTACAGCTGAGAAAGTTTCACTACTATCAAGATGAGGGTGAGAATTTATACTAGAAGGTTTTCCATGAGTTGCCCATCTTGTATGAGCAATACCTACAGTTCCTTCTAAAAAATGAGTTCCTTCCATATTATCAAGTTCTTTTACTCTTCCTTTGTTTTTTATACATGCTATTTTTTCGTTCTCAATTGTTGAGACTCCAGCAGAGTCATATCCTCTATACTCTAATTTTTGAAGTCCATTAATTAATATAGGATAAGCTTTAGTGTTTCCTATATATCCTACTATTCCACACATATAATACCTCCGTAATCATATAAATTATTATATAATATTATCACAAGGTAAAAAAAATAGCAAGTCCTGTCAAAACTATATGAAAAATTTAATAATTGTAAGTAGTATTGCCCCAGGAATACCAAGCAAACTTACAAATAGAATAGTGAAGAAATTAAGACCGATATGGAAGCTGAAAAAGCTACCAATAAAATTGATAACTAAAATGATTAAAGCACCAAATATAGAATTAAGTAAAAGCTTAAACATTGCTTTTAATGGAACAATGAAAATTCTACAAAGCACAAATATGATACAAAGACCTGAAAGATAAGTTAAGCTATTTATAAGTTCCAAATTCTAATCACCTCGTCCTCATTTTGTATTTGTAAATGATATGATTAGAAATGTAATTTTATTCTAAAATTTAACTAACTTCATCTTTTCTAATTTGAATTTCATCAATCATACTAACTAAAAGACCTACTTTTTTAGCTTTTTTAAGC
Organism: uncultured Clostridia bacterium; assembly: GCA_949448405.1. Lineage (GTDB taxonomy): Bacteria > Bacillota > Clostridia > TANB77 > CAG-508 > JAAWPK01. The sequence continues at coordinate 5,003 of CASTFX010000019.1, read as the reverse complement.
AAGTAGTCATATTTAGATTGGGTAGCCTTTATCTGATAAAGATAATAGTCGATAAGTTCACCTTCTGCAAATTCAAAGTTCTTATTTGCATTTACTAAGTCCTCACGAGTTTCAATAATACACCTAATAAGGTCAGAATGTAATATTTTAGATTTTCTAGGGAAGGAAGTATCATCCTTTACATATTTTTCATAAACCATATTAACCTCCAAATTGGAAATATTTGATTGTAATTCAAAATTTTAGTAATAGTTTATTCAAAAAATAGAAAAATTATACAATTACAGAGCATTTTATGCTTGTTTTTTTTGAAAATTCATTGTATAATATAAGAACTTAAAAAACTAACAAAATCAGAGATTTTGAGTGGGTAACCAAGAACCTTGTTGTTACACAATAAAAATACACTACGGATTAAGGAGGAATAGGCATTTATGAAAGTTGAAAGACAGGAACTTTTACACATTGCTAAACTTGCAAATCTAACAATAAAAGAAGAAGAAATTGAGAATTATTTAGTAAATTTACAAGATATTTTAAACTATGCAAATATTGTAAATAAAGCAGATGTAGACGGATTAAAAGAGACAATAGCTGCAAATGAAAATTATAACGTGTTTAGAAAAGATGAAATAGTAAAATTTGAAGATACAGAGAGTTTACTTCAAAATGCACCAGATGCAGAGTTACATATGTTCAAGATACCAAAAGTATTATAATTTTGAAGATAATCATCATCTTGCGTTGTTAGACTTCAATTGAAACCAAATCAACATGCAAAGAGCACGCCTCATTGATTTCAATCTCGTCTGCCTAGCAATATACTAATTCTTTTCAAAATTAGACGATAGATAATTTAGAAAGGTTTGATAATTTTTATGGATATAACCGAACTTACAGTTCATGAATTAAAAGAAAAGCTTGATAATAAAGAAATTACATATGCAGAAGTAACAAAAGCATATGTTAACAGAATAAACGAAAAGGAAAAAGATATAGAAGCTTTTGTAACTAACTTAGGAGAAGAAGCTATTCAGAAATCAATAGAAATACAAGAAAGATTAAAAAATGGAGAAAATCTAGGAGAATATGCAGGGATACCTATAGGGCTAAAGGACAATATGTGTACAAAAGGTATAAAGACAACATGCTCATCAAAAATGCTTGAAAATTTTATATCTCCATATGATGGAACAGTTGTAAATAAAGTAATAAATGAAGAAAATATGATAAATTTAGGAAAACTTAACATGGATGAATTCGCTATGGGAAGTTCTACTGAAAATTCAGCTTTTAAGAAAACAAAAAATCCATGGGATTTAAGCAAAGTACCAGGAGGCTCATCAGGAGGCTCAGCAGCAGCAGTTGCAGCGGATATGGTACCATGGGCATTGGGATCAGACACAGGAGGCAGTATACGTCAGCCAGCTTCATTATGTGGAGTAGTCGGACTAAAACCAACTTATGGATTAGTCTCAAGATATGGATTAGTTGCATTTGCATCATCACTTGACCAAATAGGGCCAATCACAAAAGATGTAAAAGATGCAGCAATTCTATTATCACTTATTGCAGGGCATGATGAAAAAGATTCAACATCAATGGACATGCCTAAAAAAGATTATACTAAAGCTTTAAAAAATAATGTAAAAGGATTAAAAATAGGTGTACCAAAAGAGTTCTTTGGCGAAGGAATAGACAAAGAAGTAAAAGAAGCTTTAAACAAAGCAATAGATAAATATAAGGAATTAGGAGCAATAGTTGAAGAAACTTCATTAAATGTAGCTGAATATTCATTAGCTACTTATTATATAATAGCTTGTGCAGAAGCAAGTTCAAACCTTGGAAGATTTGATGGTATAAGATATGGGTATAGGACTAAAAACTTTACAAATCTAAAAGAAATATATAATAATTCAAGAAGTGAAGGCTTTGGAGCAGAGGTTAAAAGAAGAATAATACTTGGAACATATGTATTAAGTTCAGGGTATTATGATGCTTATTATAAAAAAGCTCAGCAAGTTAGAACTTTAGTAAAAAATGAATTTGAAAGAAATTTTGAAAAATATGATGTTATACTTACTCCAACCTCTCCAATAACAGCATTTAAAATAGGAGAAAAGTCTGAAAATCCATTAGAAATGTATTTGTCAGATATATGCACAGTATCGGTTAATATAGCAGGACTTCCAGGATTATCTATACCTTGTGGAGTAGATAGTAGGGGGCTTCCAATTGGAATGCAATTAATTGGAAAAGCATTTGATGAAGAAACAATACTAAATGCAGGATATACATATGAGCAAGCTACAAACTTTAGAGAAAACTATAAACCTACATTTAAAAAAGGAGGTAATAGTTAATGGCAAGAGAAGATTATGAAGTAGTAATACGGACTTGAAGTTCACGCAGAACTTTCAACTAAAACAAAGATATTTTGCTCATGTGAAACAAAGTTCGGAGGAGAGCCAAATACACATTGCTGTCCAGTATGTATGGCAGTGCCAGGAGCACTTCCAGTACTAAATGAAAAGGTAGTAGAATATGCAGTAAAAGCAGGACTTGCAACAAATTGTACAATATCAAGAGATAGTAAAAATGATAGGAAAAATTACTTCTACCCAGATTTACCAAAGTCATATCAGATATCACAATTTGATAAGCCACTTTGTGAACACGGATATGTGGAAATAGAAGTAGATGGTAAAAAGAAAAAGATAGGGCTTACAAGAATACATATAGAAGAAGATGCAGGAAAGTTAAATCATGATGAATATGGAAGAGGAAGCCTAGTTGATTTAAATAGAGCAGGAGTTCCACTAATTGAAATTGTATCAGAACCAGATATGCGTTCAACAGAGGAAGCGGACAAGTATTTAAGAAAGATAAAATCAATACTTGAATATATAGAAGTTTCGGACTGTAAAATGCTAGAAGGATCTTTAAGAGCAGATGTAAATGTATCAGTTAGAAAAAAAGAACAAAAAGAGTATGGAACTAGAACAGAAATGAAAAACATGAATTCCTTTAAATCTATATCAAGAGCAATTGGTTATGAAATAGAAAGACAAATAGAAGTTGTAGAAAACGGAGGAAAGGTAGAACAAGAAACACTAAGATGGGACGAGGTATCAGGAAAAACTTTCTCAATGAGAGATAAAGAAGATGCACAAGATTATAGATACTTCCCAGAACCAGACTTAGTTGCAATAAGACTTTCAGAAGAATATATTGAAAATATTCGAAACAATTTACCAGAACTTCCAGAAACTAGAAAAGAAAGATATCTTAAAGAATATAAGCTCACAGAAAAAGAAGCCAAAACAATAACCGCGTCAAAATACTTATCAGACTTTTTTGAAGAAGCAATTGAAATCTGTCATAATCCAAAGGCAGTAAGCAATTGGTTACTATCAGATGTCGCAAGGATAATGAATGAGATGGAATTAGAGCCAGATGAAATTCCATTTGAGGCAAAAGATTTAGCAGAACTTGTTGAGCTAATAGAAAAAGGTACAATAAGTAGTAAAATCGCAAAAGATGTACTTGAAAAGTTGTTTGAAAACCCAGAAAAACCAAGCAAAATAATAAAAGATAATGGTTGGGTACAAATATCTGATGAAGGTGCAATAAAAGAAGTAGTACAAAAGATAATAAGTGAAAACCCTAAATCAGTAGAGGATTTTAGAAATGGTAAAGATAGAGCATTAGGCTTTTTAGTAGGGCAAGCTATGAAAGAAACAAAAGGGAAGGCAAATCCTCAAATGTTAAATACAATGTTTAAGGATTTAATGAGATAGAGGCACAAAAAAAGTGCACTAAAGGAATAAGGGAAAACCAAATTTCTTTAGCGCGCTTTTTTATATATTTTAGCAACTTAGGATTTGCTATTCTGACTGTCCGGGATATACTCGAATAATTCTGAAACTTCGCAGTCTAATGCTTTACAAATATTATCGATTTGACTAATATCTATACGCTTAGTTTCTTCATAATACATTTTGGATATTGTTGCAGGTCTAATATTAGTAAGTCTAGATAGAGTTTTTTGATTCATCTTATGTTTTCCTAGCAAGTCAGAGAGTTTAATTCTAATCATAATAGCCTCCATTTCATATTTTTGTAATATTTTGTTGAAAAATATATTTATTTGTTGTATTTTACCATTTTATGTATTAAAATTACAGAAGATAGACAAAATATAACGGTAAAGGTAACAAAAAGCCATCTTTAAGTAAACATAACTTAACTGTAAAGTGGGGTATTGACATGGAAGTAAAACTAGAATGGAAAGAGAAAAATAAAAAATGTTTAAATGCTATGCAAGCATTTTTAGACAAAGTAGATAATGTACAAGATGAAAAATTAAGACTTGAAATAATTGGAAAAATGTTAAAGTATGATGAAGCTTTATCAGAAGCAGCTACTAATGAAATAAATAAGAATAAAAATAACGAAAACGCTTAATAATATATGTAAATATATTATACGAATTTTACAAATGCTTAATAGTTTTATATTTAGAATTTGTTAATCCGTTTTTTAAGTGGTGAATTAAATGTTAAAAGAAATAATAATTGGACTATTTGCTGGAACAGTAACTGGACTCTTTGGCTCTGGAGGACGGTATGATACTTGTTCCAGCTTTTACTTTTATTTTAAAATTGGAAGAAAAATCAGCAAGAGCAACTTCTATTTTTTGTATATTGCCAATGGTAATTGCAAGCTCATTTTTTTATTTTACATCTTCATATATAGAACTAGGAACAGGAATTACTTGTGCAATTGGAGGAATAATTCGGAGGATTTATTGGCTCAAAACTTTTAAAAAAGTTATCAAATAAGACATTACGAATTTTTTTCACAGCCTTTTTGATATATGTTAGTATACGACTTATTATTCAGGGAGTAGGTGGCTAGAATGGTAAATATCTTAATTGGAATTGTTTCAGGAATAGTAAGTGGAATGGGTATGGGAGGAGGAACAATACTTATACTATGTC
>CASTFX010000018.1 GCA_949448405.1 uncultured Clostridia bacterium | reverse complement strand
TAGGACAGCAGAAAGAACAGCAAAACAAACAGGTGAAATAGTAATAAGCATATCTCAAAGAAGAAATGTAATAACAATATTTAAAGGCAATTCTAGATATCTTTTAGAAGATACTTCAAAGGTATTAACTAAAGCAAATCAAGCTTTACAAACACTTCAAAGATATAAAAATGTATTTGATCAGAAGCTAACAACATTAAATGAATATGAATTTAATGATATAGTTTCTTTGGAGAATGTAATAACTGCAATTCAAAGGGCAGAAATGGTTATGAAGGTTGCAGAAATAGTACAAAGACAAATATATGAACTTGGCGAAGATGGAAAGCTTATAGAAATGCAACTTGAAGAAATAATTGGAAATTTAGAAAAAGAAGAATTGTTAATAATTAAAGACTATATGGTAAAAGATAAAAAAAGAACAGAAGAAAAAGTACTAGATAAGATAATTTCGTTATCACAAGATGAACTTTTATCTCCTGCAATAGTTGCAAAAGTTTTAGGTTATGACAATTTTGATAATTATGATGAAGTTGGAGTATATACTAAAGGATATAGAATATTAAATAAAATTCCAAGAATGCCAAATAATATAGTAGATAATCTAGTAAAAACATTCAAATCATTCCAACATATACTTATTGCAGACATACCAGAACTTGACAAAGTAGAAGGAATAGGAGAAATAAGAGCAAGAGCGATAAAACAATCTTTGCAAAGAATGCAAGAGCAATTTGTATTTGATAGGATGCTCATATAAATAAACAAATGAGGTGGAAATATTGAAAAATGAAAAAGGAATAACAATGGTAATATTAATTATTACAGTTGTATTGATGGCAATACTTGCAGCAGTTGCAATAAAAACAGGAGGAAATTCATTAGACACAGTAAAATTACAAAATTTTAATTATGAGATGCAACAAATACAAGGAAAAGTTGATGCCATATATGAAAAGATAAAACTTGGTAATGATGATTACATAGTACTTGGAAATCAGATAACAGATTCAGAAGAGGCAATGAATACATTAAAAAATGTAAAAGGAATAAATTATTCAGGGCTGTTAGATTCTCAAAGGGAAGAGTATTATTATCAAGATAATTTTACTTATTATAGATACTTAACACAAGATGATTTAAAAAATTTATTTGATATAACAAGTGAACCAGGAGATATGATAATTAATTTTAAAACAAGGGAAGTAATAAGCGTAAAAGGATTTGTATATCAAGGAAGAACATATCACACTTTAAGTGATATGCAATAATTATAGAGCTTTATACTAGCTCAAATGGAGGTTATTATGAACAAAAAAACAATTGCTTTAATAGTTGCAATATTATTAGTTGTAATACTAATAGGAACAGTAAGTTATGGAGTTTTTAAAAAATTTACTTATAAAGTAGAAAATCCAATAGCAACAATTAATATAGAAGGGTATGAAAAACCAATAGTTGTAAAATTATATCCAGAATATGCACCAAATACAGTAAATAATTTTATAACTCTTGCAAACAATGGCTTTTATAATGAACTTACAATCCACAGAGTAGAAAGTTATGTAATACAAGGGGGAGACCCAAAAGGAGATGGGACAGGAGGACCAACTTTAAGTGCTATTGATAAATCAATAGAAAAAGATTCAGAAGCTGATAAAGAATATGCAATAAAAGGAGAATTTAAGGCTAATGGATATGAAGGAAATCCACTTGCTCATGAAAAAGGTGTTATATCTATGGCAAGGTCAAGCTATACACAATTTTCACCAGATTTAGTAGAAGAAGGATATAATTCAGCAGGAAGCCAATTTTTCATTTGCACAGACTATACACCAAGTTTTAATGGAAGCTATGCAGCATTTGGTAGCGTAATAGATGGTTGGGAAACCCTAGATGAGATATCAAAAGTTAAGTTAAAAGTAGAAGTAGACGAAGAAACAAAAGAAGAAACACAAACATCAACTCCAGAAGAAACAATTAAAATAACAAGTATAACAATAGATACAAAAGGAGTAAATTACGGAGCACCAGAAACTGTAGAACCATTTGATTATTATTCTTGGTATTTAAGTAAATATTATGGACGTAGCTAATTTGCTACGCCTTATCTATGAAAAATAAGGAGCAAATATGGGTAAATTAAATATAAAAATGATAGCAATAGTTGTAGTAGTTATAGTAGCATTAATAGTAGGTATTTTTATGGTAACAAAGACCATAAAATCAGGAGGAGATAAAAACTATACATTGGAAAAAGTCTCAGAAAAAGATTATAAATATTTTGCAGTTTTTACAGATAATAAATATGGTGTAATAGATGAAAAAGGTAATATGATTATAGAAAACAAATATGAAGATATAATCATACCAAATCCAACAAAACCAGTATTTATAGTAATAAATGAAGATGAAACTACAGAAGTATTAAATGATAAAGCAGAAAAAATATTTACAGATTATGGAAAAGTAAAAGCTATATCAACAAATGGAACTATGACAAATTTACCATATGAAAAATCTGTACTTAAATACGAGGAAGATGGAAAATACGGATTAATTGACTTTTCAGGAAATGCCATAACAAAAGCAGTATATGAAGAAATCTCTTCAGTTAGATATAAAGAAGGAGAAATACTTGCTAAGAAAGATGGAAAATACGGTGTTATAAATAATAAAGGAGTAGAACTTATACCTTTTGAATATGAAGAAATAGAAGGAGATAAATATTACAGTGATAATGGATACTCTAAATCAGGATATATTGTAAAAACAACAACTAAAGAAGGATACAGATATGGGTATATAAACAGTGAATGGGAAAATATATTAGGCACAGAATACATAAATATAAGTAGAATATTAGATATAAATAGCAAAGATGTATATCTAATAGTATCTAGAAATGGACAATACGGTGTTGTAAAAAATAAAAATGTAGAAATTGATTTTGCATATCAGTCAATAGAATATAACAAAGATATAAATCTTTTTGCAGTTGAAAGAAATGGACAATATGGAGTACTTGCGCCAGATGGAAAGACAATAGTAAATATAGAGTATAAAGAAATAAAATTTAATGGAGAATATATATTAGCTAAGACTTATACAAATGATATATATTTTAATAAGAATGGGCAAAAAGTAGAAAATTCATACGCATCTATAATAAGAGCAGAAGAAGCTAAATCATATATAACTGTTGATGAAAATAATCTTTATGGAATAGTAAACGAGAATTGGGACGAAACAGTAAAAAATCAATATCTATACATAGAATATGTTTTCAAAAACTATTTTGTAGCATATAAAGATGGAAAAGGACTAGGATTAATAGATAACAACGGAAAAGTATTAATAGATTTTAAATATGATGTATTAAGTAAGATAGAAGATAGAAATCTTTTAAAAGCAATGGATATGGAAAATAATGTCACAGACATTTATTCAGAAGACATGAAAAAGATAACTTCACTTTCTGACGCTACAATTGAGATGGAAGACGAGTATGTAAAAATATATAATAATAAAGCTATAAATTTTGTTACAAATAATGGAGAGTTGAAAGCAGCAAAAGAAATTTTAACAGATAATAAATTATTTGCAATATACAAAAATGGAAAATGGGGATTTGCAGATAAGGATGGAAATATAAAAGTACAACCTACATATGAAAATGTCACAGAATTTAACAGATTTGGATTTGCAGGTATAAGTAAAGATGATAAGTGGGGAAGTAAAGACGAGAATGGAAATGTAGTATGTGAAGAAAAGTTTCAGTTTGAGATAGAAGAAGAAGCTTCAAAACCAGACTTTATAGGAAAATACTACAAAACATATACAGAATCAAATGAAATTTGTTATACAGACGAAATATAACTTGTTAAGCAATATATAATTTCAAATTTTGAAATTATATATTGCTTTTTATATACTTATGTCAAAAAATGTGATATAATATTTTTGTTAATTTTAAAAGTACCAATGGAGGTTTTTTATGGTAAAAAGAATTTTTGTACAAAAAAGAAAAGGTTATGATGTAGAAGCAAAAGGAATACTTTCAGATTTAAGAGAGAGTTTACAAATGTCTAATTTAGAAGAGGTAATAATACTAAATAGATATGATGTAGAAGACATAAGTGATAAAGTATTTGAAGAAGCAAAAAATACAATTTTTTCAGAGCCACAAGTAGATATATGCTATGAAGAAGAATATAAAAAAGAAGAAAAAGACAAAATTTTTGGAATAGAATTTTTACCAGGACAATTTGACCAAAGGGCAAACTCATTATCAGAGTGTCTGCAGATAATTGCAGGAGGAGAAAGGCTAACTGCAAAATCAGCTAGAATTTATGTTCTAAAAGGAAATTTAAGCGAAAGTGATGTAGAAAAAATTAAATCATATTTAATAAACCCAGTAGATTCAAGAGAATGTTCATTAGAAAAACCTGATACTTTAAAAGATAATATGGAAGAGCCAGCGGATGTAAAAATCGTAGAAGGCTTTATAACTATGACAGATGAAAATGTAAAAGAATTCTATGAAAAATATGGATTTGCCATGGATATAGAAGACTTAAAATTCTGTCAAAGATATTTTAGAGATGAAGAAAAAAGAGACCCTAGCATGACAGAAATGAAAATGATAGATACATATTGGTCAGACCACTGTAGACATACAACCTTTATGACAAAATTTGAAGTCATAGATATACAATGGGATTTATTAGAGAAAATCTTTGAAGACTATAAAAAATCAAGAGAATATGTATATGAGAATAAAAAAGCAAAAGATATTTGCTTAATGGATATAGCAACAATAGCAGTAAAAGAATTAAAGAAAAAAGGAATGCTAAAAGACTTAGATGAATCAGAAGAAATAAATGCATGCAGTATAAAAGCAAATATATTAGTGGATGGAAAAGAAGAAGAATACTTAATAATGTTCAAAAATGAAACACACAATCATCCAACAGAAATAGAACCATTTGGAGGAGCAGCAACATGTCTTGGAGGAGCAATAAGAGATCCACTTTCTGGAAGAGTATATGTATACCAAGCAATGCGTGTTACAGGTTCAGGAGATCCAAGGAAATCTGTATCAGAGACACTTCCAAATAAATTACCACAAAGAAAGCTTACAAATGAAGCGGCAAGAGGATATAGTTCATATGGTAACCAAATAGGACTTGCAACAGGGCAAGTTACAGAAATATATCATCCAGGATATGTAGCAAAAAGACTAGAAATAGGAGCATTAATTGGAGCTGCGCCAGCTAAAAATGTTGTTAGAGAAAGACCAATACCAGGAGATATAGTTATACTTTTAGGAGGAAAGACAGGAAGAGATGGTTGTGGAGGAGCAACAGGCTCATCAAAAGCACATAATAGTAAATCACTTACAAGCTGTGGAGCAGAAGTGCAAAAAGGAAATGCACCAGAAGAAAGAAAAATACAAAGATTATTCAGAAATGAAGAAGTAACAAGATTAATTAAAAGATGTAATGACTTTGGAGCAGGAGGAGTATCAGTTGCAATAGGAGAACTTGCAGAAGGACTAGAAATAGACTTAGACAAAGTTCCAAAGAAATATGAAGGATTAGATGGAACAGAGCTTGCAATATCTGAATCACAAGAAAGAATGGCTGTTGTAGTTGCAAAAGAAAATGTAGAAAAATTTGAAAAGTTAGCAGAAAAAGAAAACTTAGAAACAACAGTAGTTGCAACAGTTACTGAAAATCCAAGAGTAAAAATGTATTGGAGAGGAAATTTAATAGTTGATATTAGCCGTGCATTTTTGGATACAAATGGGGATGTAAAAGTAAGTAATATCAAAGTTAGAAAACCAGATTATGAGAACAGCTATTTTACAAATAAAACTAATAAAACAAATATAGAAAAAGCATGGAAAGAAACTGTACAAGACTTAAATTGTTGTTCACAAAAAGGATTAGTAGAAAGATTTGATAGTTCAATAGGATCAGGAACAGTACTTATGCCATTTGGTGGTAAATATCAATTATCACCACAAGAAGGTATGTGTGCAAGAATACCAACACTAAAAGGATATACAAATACAGGTACAATAATGACATATGGATATAATCCAGAAATTGCAACTTGGAGTCCATTCCATGGAGCAGTATATGCACTAGTTGAATCTATATCAAAATATGTTTCAATAGGTGGAGATTATAAAAAAGCATGGCTTACACTTCAAGAATATTTTGAAAAACTAAGAGATGATTCATCAAGATGGGGTAAACCATTTGCAGCATTACTTGGAGCATACCATGTACAAGAAAAGTTAAACATAGTAGCAATAGGTGGAAAAGACAGTATGTCAGGTTCATATAATGAATTAGACGTACCACCAACATTATGTTCATTCTGTGTAGGAACAGTAGATACAAATTATGTTGTATCAAGTGAATTTAAAAATACAAATTCAAAGGTTGTATTACTTAGAACTAAAATAGATGAAAACTTCTTACCAGACTTTGAAGACTTAAAAGAGAATTATGAAATAATACACAAACTAATAAATGATAAAAAAGCTATAGCTGTTACAACTGTTAGAAATGGTGGATTAGCAAATATAATTACAAAAATGTGTATAGGAAATAAAATTGGATTCAAATTTGAAAAAGATATAGATGTATTTAATCCAATGTATGGAAGCTTTGTAATAGAATTAAGTGAGGATGTAGATATTTCTAAATTAGAAGTTTTAGGAAAGACAACAGAAAGTAAAGATATAGAAATAAAAGGTACAAAACTTGAATTAGAAGAATTAATAAAACTATGGGAAGAGCCACTTGAAAAAGTATTTCCAACTAAAACAAGAGAAATAGAAGAAGAATGTAAGAATATTTTAAGTGATAAAAAGTGCACAGTAGTTGCAAAAAGTAAATTTGCAAAACCAAGAGTATTTATACCAGTTTTCCCAGGAACAAACTGTGAATATGATTCAGCAAAAGCATTTGAAGATGTAGGAGCAATTGCAAATGTAGAAATATTTAGAAACTTAAAAGCACATGATATAGAAGATTCAATAGATTCATTTGCAAAGCAGATAGAAGAAGCACAAATAATAATGTTACCAGGTGGATTTAGTGCAGGAGATGAGCCAGATGGTTCAGGAAAGTTTATAGCTTCTGTATTTAGAAATCCAAGATTAAAAGAACTAATACATAAACACTTAAACGAAAAAGATGGATTAATCTTAGGTATATGTAATGGTTTCCAAGCATTAGTAAAATTAGGATTACTTCCTTATGGAGAAATCATAGAGATGACAGACAAAATGCCAACTCTTACATTTAATGAAATAGCAAGACACCAATCAAAAATCGTTACAACAAAGGTTGTTTCAAAACTATCTCCTTGGTTTAATAAAGTAGAATTAGGACAAGAATTTATAGTTCCAATATCTCATGGGGAAGGAAAATTTGTTGCACCTAAAGAACTTATAAATGAGTTAATAGAAAATGGACAAGTTGCAACACAATACGTTGATTTAGCAGGAAATGCAACTTATGATATAAGATATAATCCTAATGGTTCAATATTTGGAATAGAAGGAATTACAAGTAAAGATGGAAGAATACTTGGAAAGATGGGGCATTCAGAAAGATGCTATACGGGAATTACTAAAAATGTTCCAGGAAATCCTGACATGAAGTTATTTGAATCTGGAATAGAGTATTTTAAATAAAATATTAATGATTATAATGTTACTCCTCTATAATTTAAATTTTCTGTGCTTTGGTGTCGCAACCTACAAATAAAATATTTAAATAGTAGGTTGCTCCATTCGCCCTTCGTTTCACTTCAGTTAGTCGCTTACGCAGCACTTTCAAATTTAAATTATAGAGATTAATTTATTAATAAATGTAAAAACGTAATGGAATGTAGAGACTCGTAGGGGCGACCATTGGTCGTCCGTGCTCGTCCACTTCCTTGAGTAGGAGAAAACATGAGAATTAGATATAAAAAGTGGGCAAGACCTGAACTAGAAGCTTGTGAATTTTATATAGATAACCCAGAAGAATTAAAAACAAAATGGCATGAGAGTTTCAAAAAGAAGCAACCTATACATGTAGAACTCGGTTGTGGAAAAGGTTCATTTATGGCAGAACTTGCAACAGCTAATCCAAATATTAATTATATAGCAGTAGATATGGTAGATGCAATGCTTGGATTAAGTAAAAGAAATATAGAAAATAAATACAAAGAAGAAAATTTAGAACCTGATAATATCATTCTTACAAGGCATGATATAGAGAGAATATCACTATTTATGTCTGGGGAAGATGAAGTAGATAGGATATATATAAACTTTTGTAATCCATGGCCAAAGCCAAAACATAAAAAGAAAAGGCTAACTCATACCAAACAACTATTGTTATACAAAGAATTTTTAAAAGAAGATGGAGCAATATATTTTAAGACTGATGATGATGGATTATTCAATGACAGTTTAAAATATTTTGAAGAAGCAGGATTTAAGATAGTAAGTAAAACCTACGATTTGCATAATGAAAACATATTTGAAAATGACATAGAAACAGAACATGAAAAAATGTACACAGAAGAAGGAAAGAAGATAAAGGCACTAATCGCACAAAAAGTAATATAATTAGAAAAAAGGCTTGTCCTTTTTTCTTTTTTTATGTATAATAGCTTTAGATTTATCAAGAAGGAAGGAAAACAAACAAAATGGATAAAAAAGCGATTAATAAATTTCATATATTAGCAATAATTTGTATCATTATATTCTCATTTTCATTAGCACCAAAAACTTTACAAAATGATACATTTTACACAATTAAAATAGGTGAACATATAATGGAAAATGGACTAGACAGACAAGATCCATTTTCTTGGGTAGATTTAAAGTATACATACCCACATTGGTTATATGATGTTTGCGTATACTTAGTATACTCGGCACGGAGGAATGACAGGAATATATATATCAACAATAGCACTAAGCTGTATTTTAGGGGTAGCTTTATATATAACAAATAACAAAGTAAATAAAAAGCCACTTTTTGCATTTGTAATTACAATAGGAGTAATGCTATTACTTAGAGACTTTATTGCAGCACGTGCACAGCTTGTAACATATATACTATTTGTTTTAGAAATATTATTTATAGAATGTTTTTTAGATACCAAAAAGAAAAGATATGTACTAGGATTAATGTTAATTGCAATGCTTATTGCAAATATGCATGCAGCCTTATTCTATTTCTTCTTCATATTAATGGCGCCATATATAGCAGAATATATAATTATACGTCTAAGAGATTCACACTTATTTTATAGATATAGAATTTATGAAATAAAATCTAAAATAACAAGTCTTTCTAAGAAACAAGGAAAGGAAGCAAAACTAGAAAAACTACAAGCCAAATTAGTAGAAACAGAAGAAAAATTCATGAAATTCAAAGAAAGGCTATTACAAAGAGAAGAAAATCCATATAGAGTAAAATTAGTCAGAAGAAATGCAGAAAAATGGCTAATTCTAATTTGTATACTTTGCTTACTTATGGGAATGTTAACTCCAATTGGAGATGAGCCATATACACATATATTTAAACTAATGCATGGAAATACAACAAAAAGCATAGCAGAACACCAACCACTAACACTTATAAGTCATACAGATGCACTACTTATCGTAGGACTTTTAATAATACTAGTAGTATTTACTGATACAAAAATGTCTCTAAAAGATATGTTTATGATAGGAGGACTATTACTTGCAACATTCATGTCTAGAAGACAATTCTCAATGCTAGTATTAATTGGAGGAATATCATTTACAACACTAATAGGCAGTTTTGTAGACAAATATGATAAAGATGGTGTAAAAGAATTTATGAAGCTAATGTCAACATGGAAAGGTAAAACTCTTACATTAGTATTAGTTATAGTATGTTCAGCAAGTTTATATATTAAGCAAAGAAATAATGAATATATAAGCTCATCATCTTACCCAGTTGAGGCGGCAAACTATATATTAGAAGAATCACAAAAAGGTAATTTAGATTTACAAGAAATGAAATTATTTAATGACTACAATTATGGAAGTTATCTATTATTTAGAGATATACCTGTATTTATAGATTCTCGAGCAGACTTATATTCACCAGAATTCAATGAAGGATGCAATATATTTAGTGACTATTTAAGTCTTTCAGGATTATCAGCATACTATGAAACAGGATTTGATAAGTATGGAATTACACATGTAATGTCATATGGAAATTCAAAACTAAACATGATGTTATCAAGAGATGATAATTACAAAGAAATATATAGAGATGACCATTTCGTAATTTTTGAAAGGTTAAATGTAAATTTAGAAAATGGAGAATAAAATAGAATATAATATAGATGAAAATTTAAAAGGAATGAGACTTGACAAATGCGCAGTAACTCTTGATAAAGATATATCAAGAGTTACTGTTCAAAGATTAATAGAAGAAGAAAATATTTTAGTTAATGGCAAAAAAGAAAAGGCATCATATAAAGTAGCACTAGGAGATACGATAAGTATAAATAAACCAGAAGCCAAAGAAATAGTATTAGAGGCACAGGATATACCAATTGATATATTATATGAAGACAATGATATAATAATTGTAAATAAGCCTAAAGGAATGGTAGTACATCCAGCAAATGGAAATCCAGATGGGACTTTAGTAAATGCAGTAATGAATATCTGTAAAGACACTTTATCAGGAATTGGGGGAGAAATTAGGCCACGGAATAGTACATAGATTAGATAAAGACACAAGTGGTGTTATAATTATTGCAAAAAATGATAAAGCACACATAAATATAAGTGAACAAATACAAAATAGAACAGTCAAAAAAACATATATAGCATTAGTAAGAGGAATTGTTAAAGCAAATGAAGCAACTATAGATATGCCAATAGGAAGAAGTGAAAAGGACAGAAAGAAAATGGCTGTTACAAAGAAGCGGAAAAGAAGCAATAACTCATTTCAAAGTCATAAGAAGATATGAAAATTTTACACTTTTAGAAGTAAAAATAGACACGGGTAGAACACATCAAATAAGAGTACATATGGCAGAAATAGGCTATCCTGTTGTAGGGGATATGGCATATTCAAATGGAAAAAATCCATTTGGAGTAGAAGGACAAATGTTACATGCAAAAAAAATAGAATTTATTCATCCAACAACAAAAGATAAAATTGAAATAGAAGCACCATTGCCAAAGTATTTTGAGGATATTATTAACGAACTGGAGGATAAAGAATAGTATATGGAAGAAGTAAGACTTCAAAAATATTTAGCAACAGCAGGAATTGCTTCAAGAAGAAAATGCGAAGAATACATTTTAGATGGACTTGTAAAAGTAAATGGAAAAGTTGTATTTGAGCTTGGAACAAAAATAAACCCAGAAAAGGATACTATAACTTTCAAAGATAAAGAAGTAAAAAATAGAGACAATAAGCATGTATATATATTACTAAACAAACCAATTGGATATGTAACAACAGCAAAAGACCAATTTGGAAGAGATACAGTTTTAGATTTAGTAAAAATAAATAAAAGGATAGTTCCAGTTCGGAAGACTTGATATGTATACCTCTGGAGCCTTAATTTTAACAGATGATGGAGATTTTGTATACAAAGTTACACATCCAAAACATGAGATAACAAAAACATATACAGTAACATTATCTCGGAGAAATCTTAAATGAAGAAGTAGAAAAGCTAAGAAAAGGTGTAGAAATAGAAGAGTATATCAGCAAACCAGCAATTGTTAAAATATTAAAAATAGATAAAGAAAAAAATATATCTAGGTTAGAAATAACAATACATGAAGGAAAAAATAGAGAAGTCAGAAAAATGTGTGAAGCAGTAGGAAAAAGAGTAAAAGCATTACACAGAACAAAGATAGGAGATATATCTGTAAAATCACTAGAACTAGGTAAATGGAGGCATTTAAGAGAGGAAGAAATAAAAAATATATTAAGGGCTTCTAAAATTAAATAATAAAAATTTGCAAAATTATACAAAAGTGTAGTATAATATATTTGTACGAAAGATGAAGGAGATATATAATGAAATACCAAAAGTTTAATATATCTGAAAGTAACTTAAGTAAAGGAATGGTTGTAAAACGGGAAAGTAAAACAAATCAAACAATATGGTGCATTTGTAGAATTAGAAAATGGTATAAGTGGACTTTTATACATAGAAGATATATCAGTATCTAGAATTAAGTCACCATTTGAAAGATTTGAAATAGGACAGGATGTAAATGTAATGATAAAAGATATAGACAAAGAGAATAACAGAATATCTTTTACATATAAAGAATTATTGGGAACTTGGGAAGATAATATAAAAGAGTTTGAACAAGGAACAGTAGTAAAAGGAATTGTAAGAGAAACAGAAAAATCTAAAAATGGAATATTCATAGAATTAAAACCAAACCTAGTTGGACTTGCAGAATATAAAGAAAACGTGGAATACGGACAGGATGTAAATGTATATATAAAAAAGATAATTCCAGAAAAAAAGAAAGTAAAACTTCTAATATACGAATAAGGAGGAACAAAAAATGGTAGAAGACAAACAAATCGAAGCTCAAAAATCACCTTTTGCATTAAGAAATGGAGAAATAAAAACGTTTGATGGAAAAGACCGGATATGTTTCAATGAACCAAATAGTTCATAAAATTAATTTAGGTCATATAAATGATTTACATTTTGCAATACTAGAACTTGTAAATGAATTTGAATTTATTACATCTAGACAATTATGTCAAATGTTAGAACATAAAGGAATTGAGTATAAATCTCAAGAAAAATTAAATAACAAGTTAGAACAGCTTGTAAAATCAAAGATATTAACTAGATATTATTTTACATCAGAAGATGGAAAAGGAATATATAGAATATATTGTCTAGAAAAAATGGGAAAATATCTTTTATCTTCAAGAGGAATAGAATGTAAATGGCAACAATCAGATAATACAAAACCAGTTGCAATGATTAAAAAGAGATTAGCAGGAAATCAAGTAATAATAGCTTATTTGAAAAAAGTAAAGGCTTTTGATGAATATGTAGTAAAGCCAACTTTAAATGCAAAAACTCTTGGTAAAGTTTTTAAGTCAACTGGAGGTTCTGTAAAACTTACTAAGAACTCAAAATCAATAATCTTCTTATTTGAAGTAATAAGAAGAGAAGAAGAATGGCAAAAGAAATTAATAGACAAAATGAAAATGTATAGAGACTTTTACGAAAACTTTGTAACAATGGACTGTGGATTTAGTACACTTCCTCAGCTAATAGTTGTATGCGAAGATGAAAGGCACGCAGCAGAATGCTTTAAAGAAATGGTAACAAATAAAGTAGAAATACCTAAAATTAAATTATACTTTACAACAGATTTAAGACAAATACAAGAAAACCTTAATAAAACATTATTAGAGTTTAAATTAGATGAAGAAACAAATAAATATAAAGTAGAAGATGTTGAACTTAAACTATTAGATTAATCTATAAAAGTAAGCCTAAAAAGGCTTGCTTTTTTGCTAAATTTATGTCATAATATATATTGTAAAAATACGTAATAAAACAAAATAAAAATAGAAAGCGGTGGGAATTTTGAAATATCTAGATAAATTACTAAAAATACTAAAAACAGATAGAAATACATTCTTCACTTATATATTCACATTATTAACTATATATATAGCAATAGATAGAATAGTAGAAGTATTATTTATGGTATTTACAGGTATTTCTGTTTCGTATTGGGGACCTATAGGATACACACTAGCACTTGCGTGCCCAGTTTGTGCATTTCTTTTCTCAGGAAAATCAAAATATGCACAATCAGGTAAAATGAAACTTGTAATCATATATATGTACGCAATAGCTTTATATATTATTGCAATTTCAATGGTAACACAGTGGGTAAATGCAGGAATGTGGGTATTCTTATTTTCAATGCCACATTATGTTGAATTAGTAACAGAATTTACAAGTGTAGTAAAACCAGCTTTTCAAGCAGTATCATTATATATTCCAATTGTTACTTTCTTCTCAATATTCTGGTGGTGCTATGCAG
>CASTFX010000017.1 GCA_949448405.1 uncultured Clostridia bacterium | reverse complement strand
GGAATCGAACCCGCGTCATCAGCTTGGAAGGCTGAGGTTCTACCATTGAACTACACCTGCATTACCTTTAACAATTATGTATTATACTTGTTCTTTTATAATTTGTCAATAGTTTTTTTACAATTTTATAAAATTATTTTCTAATATAGGTAATATAAAAATAATCATATGGATTTTTTTCGTCTTTTAATCCTTTTGCCTTTTCTCCTACTTTCCATTCACTTTCGTTTATTTCTGGAAAAAAAGTATCTCCATCAAAAGTTTCTTCTATTTCTGTTATATACATCTTATTTGAATATGGCATAAGAAGTTTATATATAGCTGCTCCTCCTATAACAAAATATTCTTCTTTATCTTCTATATATTTTTTTAAATCTTCTATTCCATACACTATTTCTACTTGGTCATTTTCTACCTTCCATTCTTTATTTCTTGTAAGAACTACATGTTTCCTATTAGGCAATACTCTACCAAGTGATTTAAATGTATTACTTCCCATTATTATTGTTTTTCCTATCGTAATTTCTTTAAATCTTTTTAAATCTTCTGGTAAATGCCATATTAGTTTATTCTCTTTTCCTATTACATTATTTTTTGCAACTGCGACAATTATACTTAGCATAGCTCCTCCAATATATTATTATCATAATTTCAAAGGCATAGAATATATTATTTTGAAATGCTACGTAAGCGACCAACCGAAGCAAAGCGAAGGGCGATTGGAGCAACCAACCTAACAATTTTAAATTGTTGGTTTTGACACCAAAGCATGAAAACATAATATATTCTATGTCTTATGCACGTTAAGCATTTTTCATATAAATTTTAACGACGTAAGACGAAGTTTATTTTTTAAACAGATACTGGCATATCTATTTTACCCAAATGATTATAATCAATTAGCTTTATATCATCTATTGTAAAGTCGTAGAAATCTTTAATTTCTGGATTTATCCATAACTTAGGTGCTGGAAGTGCTTCATTTTTTCTTTTTAATTGCTCTTTAATTCCTTCTATTTGATTTTCATATATATGAGCATTATTTATACATACTGTTAAAAGTCCTGGCTTAAAGTTTGTAACTTGTGCTATCATATGTACAAGTACTGCATATTGTGATACATTAAATGGATTTCCAAGTGGTAAATCATTTGAACGTATTGTAAGCATACAATTAAGCTTTCCATCCGTAACATCCCAACAGCTATTGTATACACATGGATATAAGGCTCCTGAATCTAAATATGGTATTTGCCATAAATTTATTAGCATTCTTCTATCTTGTGGATTAGTTTTTAATTTATTTATTAAATTGTCTATTTGTTTGAATTCTTTTACTATCCACCCATAAGATGTTCCAATTGTTCCGGTCTTCCATTTCCCATTCATCCCATATATGCACATTTTGCTCTTGTAATTCTTTTACACTATTTGATTGTTTTTGAAATATCCATAAAAGCTCTTTTACTGCTGTTTTGAATGCTACAAATTTTGTAGTAAGTATTGGGAATTCTTCGCTTAAGTCAAAGCTCATTATTTGGTGTGGTAATTTATATGTAGATGTTCCTGTTCTATTTTGATCATAATACCCTTTACTTATTATTTTTTCACATAAATCTAAATAAATTTCATCAAATTTGCTCATATTATTACTCCTTTTCTCAAACAAAAAGCACCAACTTTAGCTGGTGCTTAATTTTAAAATTATTCTCCACGACCTTCTGGTAATGCACTATTTGGTGCAACATTTCTAGCCTTAAACATATATGTAAATGCTCTTGCAACTTTACTTTGTTTAAGTCTTTGCCATAAGCTTGGTTTAACATCTATTCTTGTTTCTTCTATATATTGTTCTTGTTCTGCATTATTTACTGCTTGTACTTCTTCATTGATATTTAATGGTGTTGGTATTCCTTTTAATGCATCTGCTATTTCTATACCAATGTAGCTTAATGCTTTTGATTTATCTTCTATTCTTTCCATATCTATTTCAATATGTAAATTTGATTCCAAATTATTTATTCTTGCATGTACTAATTTTACTGCATCTTTATAATTATTAGAAGTATCAACTTTAGCTCTTCCAATTATTAATAAAGCATCTACTATATCATCTTGGAATAGTTTTGCACCATTTTTAACGTAAACTTTCCAATCTTTATCTTTATTTGTTGCTATTGCTAATAATTCTTTTAATTGTACAGATAGTCCAATATTCTTTTCTCTTTGTCTAATTAACTCCTCTATCTGCTTTGTATTTTCTTCAAATTGATTAGTAGCGTATTCTACTAATCCGTAAGCTGCTTTATATACAGAAGCTGGGAAATTTTTCTTTTTTGGGTACTCAATTAAATACATTTTTATTGACTCTATTAAGTCTTTAAAATATGCATCATCATCTAATTGAACTATTTGTTTCTTACTATTTGGATTAATTAATTTTTGAACTTTATCTATGTTTGATAAAATCTTCTCTTCGGTTATTACCATTCTTATGTTTACTATGCCAGTCTTCCTTCTTCTTAGCATTGTAAACCTCCCTCCTTCGTACTAATGTTATATCTTACTATTGCATTATACAACATTTACAAAATTTCTACAATAGAAAATTTAAATTTTTTCTTTTAAATTTCAATTACAATTGTATTACAAAATTGTTACAATTGTCAACACATTTTTGTTTATTTTTACAAAATTTTTGCAAGTTCCTCATGTCTCTTGATTTTTGCAGTTGTAGTCTTAATTAGCGGTTCTGTTGTAATTGTAATTTCTCTAATATATTTATATGCTGGCATTTTTTTATTAACTTCTTTTACCTTTTTAGTTATTATATCATATATTTCTGCTTCATCTTTTGTTTTATACATTTCATTCATTACTTCTTCATCATATACAACTTTTATACAAACCTTAGTATCTCCATCTTCTTGTGGCTTTCCATATACCATACTCTCAGAAACACCTTCGATTCTATTTACTAAATTCTCGAGTTCTTCTGGGAATACGTTTTTACCATTTTTAAGAACTATCACACTTTTTTCTCTTCCTGATATAAACAAAAATCCATCTTTATCGATATATCCTAAATCTCCTGTCTTAAACCATCCATCTTCGAATACTTCTTTATTAGCTTCTTCATTTTCGTAGTATCCTAGCATTACACTAGGTCCTTTTACTTGTATTTCTCCAATTCCGTCTTGATCTGGATTT
Organism: uncultured Clostridia bacterium; assembly: GCA_949448405.1. Taxonomy (GTDB): domain Bacteria; phylum Bacillota; class Clostridia; order TANB77; family CAG-508; genus JAAWPK01. The sequence goes on along the minus strand of CASTFX010000017.1, from coordinate 11,581 downwards.
CCGATTCTTGCTTCTAAGCTTGGGAATATTGGTCCTACTGACCCTGGCCTATATCTTCTATCTGTTCCAGCTGCTATTATTGGAGCTGTTTCTGTTAGTCCATATCCTTGTATTAATCTTATTCCAAGTTCATTATATCCTTTTTCTACTTCTGGATCTAATCCTGCTGCACCACTAACAAATAATCTTACTTTTCCTCCTAAAGCTTCATGTATCTCTTTAAATAATTTCTTTCTAACATCTATATGTAATTTAGTTAATACATTACTTATCTTAACACCTTTTTTAACAGCTTCTAGTTTTCCTTTTTTCTCTACTGTTTTTAACAATCTTCTATACATGTTTTCAAATAGTATTGGAACTGATATCATCGCTGTTACTTTATATTCTTTTAAATTATCTGCTATATGTTTTATTCCTTCACAAAATACTACTTCTGCACCTTTATATAATGGATATAAAAATCCTGCTGTACATTCAAAAGCATGATGTATTGGTAGGAATGATAACATTGTATCTTTTTCATGTATTTCAAGTACTCTTGCAATATCCATAAGGTTTGTACAAAGTATTTTGTGTGATAGCATAACTGCCTTTGCTGCTTGTGTTGTCCCTGATGTGAATAGAAGCATTCCCATTTCTTCTGCGTTTATTTCTGCATCTAAAAAGCTTCTATCTCCTTCATCTATTAATTTTTTACCTCTTTTTACTAATTCTTTTATTGAATATATTCCATCTTCATGCTTTTCTAAATCCATTGAAATTAGATGTTTTAGTTTTCCAATACCATCTTCTTTGAACTTTTCCATTATTTCAGCATATTTTTTCGAATAGCAAATTGCTTCAACTCCTGAACGTTCTATCAAACTTTTTATTTCATTTTCAGGTAAAGCTTTATCTAATGGAACTACTATACCTGTACCGCATGCAATTGCTAAGTATGAAAGTCCCCATTCATATCTGTTCTCTCCAATTACTGCAATTCTTTTACCTTTAAGTCCAAGTTTTATAAATGCTGTTCCTAAGCCATCAACCATTTCTCTATATTCTTTATGTGTTATTATATCAAACTTTTCTGGGTCTTCTGTCTTAAATCTATATGCTGGTCTATCTCCATATAAGTTTCCTGACTTTTTTAACATATCTTTTAAATCTGTTATTTCAACTATTTCATGTATAGCTTCTTGCATATCCATCAATCCTTTATTTAATATTTAACACGCTTATTATATTAGAAAACATAAAAATATGCAAGTTTTTTTGAAATATTTATATGCTTTTGACCACCTATTCGGTTTAACTTAAAATAGCAAAGAGCCCATACACCATTTCTGGTTTAAGGCTCTTTGCTATTTTGTGAATAATTTGTAATTGCAAACTATTAGCAGGTTAATCTGTCAAGTTCTTCTTTTAACTCTTTTAGGTGCTGTTCCGTTTCTTGAATTTCTTTTTTAAGCTCTTCAATCCTATCTTGTTTATTATCTCCTTTGAACCTAATTTTTATCGCCTTTTGCGGCGTGGAACCATCAAACTCTTTGTCTCCAGTGAGTAATAAAACATTATCTGGCAATTCTATTCTTGGGCGAACTGAACAAATAAGTTCCACTTTAGTATCTTCTTTATCGTAATAAAGAGTTCGCTTTTCTACCTTTCCATGAATTACACATCGTACAAAAAGTCTATAAACACTCTTTTTCTTACTTCCTAGACAATACATTTTTTCATCTGTCTTTTGGAGATATCCACTCATCTGTGCAAATTCTTCTGTTGTTAAATAGTCTGCCACTATATCTAATTCTGTATCACTGTAGCAGTCTCTGCAGATTTTCTGCAATATATTTTCACTATTCTCCCAACCTATTTTTCCATATAACGTTATTCTAAAACTTGTTGCTTTGTGGCTTATCAAAAATAGTTTACCATTTAATACTGTAATATGCCAGCCTAGGTCATATTCTGTTTTTACTTCTTGTCCTTTATTTCCCCCTGTTAATTTTGAAGTTAGATTTACACAACCTATTTTAGGTATGTAATCAATAAATAGTTTCTCTGTAGCCTCCCGAAGTTTAGTTTGTTGCATTCTTGCTTTTGCTCTGACCCACTTGGACATTGTTTTCCTCTCCTATTTATCTAGAAAATTTTTGACACTTATAAAAAAACCTTCCTTTCATGTTTTTTGAATACCTCTAATAAACATATCCTTCCATATTTTTAGTCTTTAATTTTAGCATATTTTATATCCATTGTCAAAAGTTTTATTTAATAAAAAATGACCTATTATAATAGGTCATTTTAAGTATTTACATTACATATAGAAGAATACATAGGAAGTGTAATAAGCTTCCTGTACAGATACATAGGTGAAATATGGAGTGCATATATTTATGTTTTTTTCCTACTCCGTAAAGCACTGCTCCTATTGTATATACAACTCCTCCTGCAACTAAAAGTGATACCCCCGCTGTTCCAAGCAAACTTGGTAGTAGTGGAGCTTTTGCTATAATGCACCAGCCCATTGCTAAATAACATATCATTGAGAATTTTTTAAAATATTTCAAGTCTATTGAGTTCAAAATAATTCCAATTATAGCCATTCCCCAAATTATTCCAAATATAACCCAACCTGTTGCTGTGTCATATTCTCTCAAAGTGCAAAGTGTAAATGGTGTATATGAACCTGCAATAAGTAAAAATATTGAACAATGATCTAATATTTGTAAAACTTTTTTCCCTGTTGTATTTGGTCTTAATCCGTGATATATACTAGACATTGTATAAAGCAGTATCATAGTTACTCCAAATATAGCACCACTTATTATTCCATAAACATTATGATGAATAGACGCCATAACAATACAAAGCACAGTTGCAACTATTCCGAAGTACCCCACCGTACTATATGTGAAGTCATATTAAATATTTCCTCGCCTTTTGTATATGTAGGTAATATTCTATCTTTTAACTTTATTCTATTCATTAAATGCCTCCTAATCTTTTATAAAACCTGTTTGATTTATCCGGTTTTCAATACTAGGTTATCACATATTTAAAACAATGTCAATGTTTTTATATATTCTTAATATTTAATGCTCTTAGTGAATTAATTATTGCAAGTACTGTTACTCCAACATCTGCAAAAACTGCTTGCCACATACTAGATATACCAAATGCACTTAACATAAGTACTGCTACTTTTACAGTTATTGCAAAAATTATATTTTTATTTGCAATGTTTAGCGTTTTTTTAGCTATTTTTATTGTCTTTTCTATCTTTGATACTTCATCTGTCATAATTACTATATCAGCAGCTTCTATTGCTGCATCTGAGCCAAGCCCTCCCATTGCAATTCCTATATCTGCTCTTGCAAGTACTGGTGCATCATTTATTCCATCTCCAACAAATGCTACTTTACCTTTACTATTTTTCATTACTTCTTCAAGCTTTTCTACCTTATTTTCAGGTAATAACTCTGAATATATTTCATCTACTCCTACACTTTTTCCGTATTACGTCTGCTACACTTTTCAAATCTCCTGTAAGCATAGTTATTTTATTTATATTATTTAATCCCTTTAATGCTTGTATTCCAGATTTAGCATCTTCTTTTATTTCATCCGATATAACTATATTGCCAGCATAGTTTCCTTCTACTACAATATGTATTATAGTTCCTATTTCTTCTGTCTTGTCATATTCTACTCCTATTTCATCCATTAATTTGCTATTTCCTACATATATTTTCTTCTCATCAATAACACTTAATATTCCGCTTCCCTGATATTTCTTCTACATTACTTATTCTTTTTGTATCTATATCTTTTCCATATGCATTTTTTATTGAAATTGCTATTGGGTGGCTTGAATAGTTCTCTACATATGCTGCTTTTTCTAGCAATTCCTCTTTTGTAATATCTGACTTAGTATTAATTTTTTGTACACTAAATACCCCTTTTGTTAAAGTTCCTGTTTTATCAAACACTACATTATCTACTTTAGATATTACTTCTAAATAATTACTCCCTTTTACTAAAACACCTATCTTTGAAGCTCCACCAATTCCTCCAAAAAAGCTTAGTGGTACTGATATAACTAATGCACATGGGCAAGATACAACTAAAAATGTAAGAGCTCTATAAATCCATGTTCCAAAGTCCCCTGTTATAATACCTGGTAATATTGCTATTGCCAATGCGATTATTACTACAGCTGGTGTATAAATTTTAGAAAATTTTGTTATAAAGTTTTCTGTATTTGCTTTTTTTGAACTTGCATTTTCTACTAAATCTAAAATTTTTGAAACTGTACTTTCTCCAAATTCCTTCGTTACTTCTACTGTAATCATTCCTGTTAGATTAATACAGCCACTTAGTATTTCATCCTTTTCTTTTACTTCTTTTGGAATTGTTTCTCCTGTTAATGCTTTTGTATCTAAATTTGAACTTCCAGATTTTACAATACCATCTAGTGGAACTTTCTCTCCTGGTCTTATTATAATAATGTCTCCTATTTTAACTTCTTCTGGACTTACTTTTTCTATCTTTTCTTTTCTTTTGATATTTGCATAATCAGCCCTTATATCCATAAGTTCGCTTATGGATTTTCTTGACTTCTCTTCTGCATATTCTTCGAATAGTTCTCCTATAGCAAATAACAACATAACCATTACCGCTTCTGGATACTCTCCTATGAAAAATGCTCCTATAGTTGCAACTGTCATTAAGAAATTCTCATCAAAAACTTCTCCTTTTACTATATTTTCAATAGCTTCTATTACAACTTCTGCTCCAACTATTACATATCCTATTATATATATAACTAAACTTATTATTTCATTTTTTTTTATTCCTGCAGTTACTAAAAAAATTGCAGAAATAATTATCTTTAGTATATCTTTTTTATCTGATAATATTTTTAACATTTATCTCTCCTTGCATACAACTAATCTTCAATTTTCTTAAATTTAAAACCTAAGTCTTCTATAATTTCTTTAAATTCGCTTTCGCTTATATCTCTATCTAATATTACTTCAGCTTTTTTATCTCTTAAATCTACTTTTACTTCTTTAACTCCTTTTTGTTTTTTCAATGCTTCCTCTACTCTTTTTTGGCAATGAGAACAACTCATTCCTTCTATATATATTACCTTTTTTAATTTATTTCCAAACATTTTTATTTCTCCCTTCTTAGTCTTAGAGTATTCAATATTACTGTAATACTACTAAATATCATTGCAAATCCTGCTATCATCGGATTTATACTTATTCCTATTGGTTTTAAGATTCCTACCGCTATTGGTATCATTAACACATTATAGAAAAATGCCCAAAATAGATTTTCTTTAATATTTGTTACTGTTCTTTTGCTAATATTTATTAAATCTATTATTTTATTTAAGTCATTTTTCATTAATATGACATCTGCTGAATCCATGGCAACTTCTGTACCTGAGTGTATACTTACTCCTATATCTGCATTTGCAAGTGCTGGGCTATCATTTATCCCGTCTCCACACATCATCACTTTTTTTCCTTCTTGCTTTAGTTCTTTAATTACTTCTGCTTTATTTGCTGGCAAGACATTTGCTATGACCTTTTCTATTCCAACTTCTTTTGCAATGATTTCTGCTGTTTCTTTATTATCTCCTGTAAGCATAATTATTTCTTTACCTTTTTCTTTTAGATTTTTTATACTTACATTAACATTATCTCTTAAAATATCATTTACACCAACAATTGCAATTATAGCTTTATTCTCTACTACATATACTATACTATTTCCTTTTTCTGCAAGTTCCTTTTCTTCTTTTTCTTTTGTATTTTCTATTTCAAAATAATCAAATATTTTAGAATTTCCAAGTATCATTTTATTCTTGCCAATATTTCCTGTGATACCATATCCACTTATATCTTTAAAATCATCTACTGCTAGCAGTTCTAATTTCTTTTCTTTTGCATAATTTGTAAACGCTTTTGCTATAGGATGAGATGATTTTGCTTCAACACTTGCTACTACTTGTAATATTTTCTCTTCCTTTATACTTGTAAAGTTTATAAACTCTGCTATTTTTAGATTTCCATAAGTTAGAGTTCCTGTTTTGTCAAATACTATTGTATCTATTTTCTCTGCATTCTCTAATATCTCACTCTTTTTAACTAAAATGCCATTTTTGGCACATACTCCTTCGCTCACAACTATAGCAAGTGGTGTTGCAAGCCCTAAACTACATGGGCATGCTACAACTAATATTGTAACAAAAGTAATAACTGCTTGACTTGCTCCAAATCCTAATATTATATATATTATAAATGTGATTACTGCTACCACCATTAATATTGGTACAAATATTCCGCTTATTTTATCTGCTATTTTTGCAATTGGTGCTTTTGTATTTGTGGCTTCTATAACTAACCTAACTATTTGAGAAATTGTTGAGTCTTTTCCTATTTTTTCTGCTTTATATTCTAAGTATCCATCGTAATTTAAGCTTCCTGCAATTACCTTATCTCCTATATTTTTTATAACTGGCTTACTTTCTCCTGTTATAAATGTTTCGTCTATATGTGATTTTCCAAAGGTTACTTCTCCATCTACTGCTATTTTATCTCCTGGATGACATACTACTATATCTCCCATTTGTATTTCGTCTATTGTAACTGTTTTTTCTTCTCCGTTTACTTTTATAATCCCTTTACTTGGAGTTATTTGTACAAGCTCTTTTATTGCTTCTTTTGTTTTATCTCTACTTCTACTTTCTATATATCTTCCAAATTTTATGAAAAATACCACAATTGCTGCTGATTCAAAATATAAGTGTTCTGCGTACTGTGTATTTCCTTTTATTATCATATATGTTCCAAAGATGCTATATATATAACTACTCAAAACACCTATTGCAACTAATGTATCCATGTTTGGTGATAAATGAATTAGTTTTGTTATTCCACTTTTTAGTATGCTAAAACCATATATTAAATATGGTGTACTAATAAAGAGTAGTATTAATGCATAGTTAATTGGATTTTTATGTGGGCTTAATATATTTATTTCTGGCATTCCTAACATATGCCCCATTGAAATATATAGAAGAATTACCGAAATACATGTGAATATTATAAAATTTACTTTTTTAAATTTATCTTCTTTTTCTTCTTCTTTTTCATTATATATACCTAAAGATTGATATCCTGACATTTTTATAAATTTCTCTATGTCTTTTAATTTTAGTTTTCCTTCATCATATTCTATAACAGCATTTGCCATTATTAAGTTTACATTTGCGCTTTGTATTCCGCTCTTGTTTATTTAGGTATTTTTCTACTGCATTTGAGCATGCACTACAGCTCATTCCTCCTATTTTTAATATAACCTTTTTCATCTTATTGGAACCTCCTAAAGAGAGTAACTACTTCATCTATTATTTCAACATTTCCTTTTTCTATGTCGTTTAATACACAATTATACATATGATTTTCTAAGATATAGTTAGCTAAACTCTTAATAGATTTATTAACAGCTGATAATTGTATTAATATGTCATCACAATATTTGTCTTCATCTACCATTCTTTTTATGCCATGTATCTGTCCATCTATTCTATTTAGCCTGGTACTTATTGCTTTTTTTACATCTTCTGGTCTTTTTGTTAATTTTTCTTGCATCTGTTTTCTCCTTTCTTTTTAATTTATTATATGTATTATATACCCTGTAGGGTATATTGTAAATAGGAGGGTATGCAAAAAAAGTACTACAGCTAAGTTGCTTAACCATGATACTTTTATATATAAGTAAATTATATAGTTTTATATAAAAAAGTACCCTCAAAACGCGAACGTTTTAAGGGTACCCACAGGCCAGTTATATTTCTTTGCCTGCATAAGGACAATTAATTCTGCACTCCAGCTGGCAGTATAGCCCTCCAGGTGTTCTTTGTTCTGGGAGCTCACACTCATTAGGAAGTTCCTTGTCATTTCCTGAATAAGTGCACTTAACTGGGCATCCCTGTTTGCACCATTGTGCTTCGCCAGGCTTTTCAGAACCAACAAGATATATGCATGCATAAGGAACGGTTTTGTCCCCTTCCTCTTGAATAGTTTCTTGATCGGTTCTCTGCCCAGAATTTATAATTGCCCGTTCTTGTTCTGACATATAGTCATCACTCCTAATCTGCTTTTTCCTTAACTGGGATTTTGCCATAAATATTATATCACATGAGTAACATAAAATAAAGTATTTTACATAACAAAACTTACAATTCTTTATAATAAAAAGAAGCCCCCATAAAGCGCGAACGCTTTATGGGGGTGCAGACTATTAGCTTTAGTCGCATTTGTACGGGCAATCGAGATTGCAATTAAACATGCACCAGCCTCCTCCGAACATTTCTCCATCAGGAAGTTTGCATTTAGCAGGTGCCATTTTATTTTGGCCTGCATAGCGGCAACTGGTATCGCAATGTTTTTTGCACCACAGTTCTTCACCAGGCACCTCAGAATCATCAAGGTATTGGCAAAAATCAGGAATCTTTACCTGTTTTCCCTGATTGCTACTCGTTTTGCTGGTGTCACCTCTCTGTTGTACACCAGTTTTGATGATTTCCGGCTGCTGCTGGCTTCCAGCCTTTTCCTCGCTCTGTTGTGCGCCGAGCTTATTTGCCTTCCGCTGCTGTTTTTTCTTGTCCCACTTGTCCTTGGCCTCCTGAGACTTGTAGTACTCCTTCTTGGCCCGCTTGGCTCGTTTTGCAGGAGTATTTTGTTTCTCCTGCTTTATCACTGCCCGCTTGTGTTTTGACATAAAGTCATTCCTCCTAATCTAATTTTTCCTAACTGGGATTTTGCCATAAATATTATATCACATGAGTAACATAAAATAAAGTATTTTACATAAAATAAGAGCTAAGTTGATTACTTAGCTCTTGTATATCATCTCATGATATTTTATTAGATTTTTCCTTTTTTGTAGTTTTTGAAATAAGTTATATTGTCGTCTGTATATCCTATTCTTAGTGTTGGATTTTTAGCTTGGATTTCTGCCATTATTCCTTCAATAGTTTGGTTGCTTACATTTCCTGTATATCCTATTCCAATTCTCTTGTTATCAGAAGTATATGCCATTAAAGTTTTACCCATTGCTGTACCTCTGTAATAATTAATCAAGTTATATACCCAAAGAATTTCTTTATATTCTAATACATATAGTCCATTATAATTTGATACTACGTATTTGTCTGTTAAATATATACTTTGTTTTGGATATGCTTTAGCACTAGTAGTTTTTAATTCTTCTCTTGCTTCTTCTAATCTTGTTTTGTCTACTTTTGATGCCTTTACTATATATATAATATATGGTATTAATAATGCAAATCCTACCATGAATGCAATTACTGCTATTCCCATTAATGTATTTCCTGTGTCTGAATCAGGTGTGATTGTTTCGTCTAAATATACAGATCCCATATATTCTTCAAAATTACTTGTTGTAAGTACTTTTTCTTCCATTGCTTCATTATATCCTGAAATTGCTAATTTCTTTAAATCATTTGGAATTTTAAACAAGTATCCTGTTATTTCATAAGAGAAATTGTCTCCTTGTTCTTCTTTTTGTTTTTCCATTGCTTCATATGTTTTATCTGTTAGTCTTGCTATGTACATATATCCTTCGCTATCCATAATGATATAGTAATTTAATTCTCCGCCATTTGAAAGATCTTCAACAGCAAAACCAAAAGGTAAGTAAGCAGCTGTTACTTTTGCGTATTCTCCCTCTTTGTCTTCATAATTATAAATAAGTTCGTGGAAATCTTTTGCTTCTTTTCCTATTCCACTATTTAAATAAAAACTTCCACCTAGTAGTGCTACGCCTATTGCTAAAATTATAAGTGATATGATTAAATATGTTTTTTTAACCTTTAGTGCTTTGTTTATTTGTTTTTCTTCCATTTTTATCCCCCTTAAAAATAATATGTATGTATTATATAATATATTTTTAAATTTTTCCATAGTTTTAAAAAAAATTAATTAAGTAATTTTATTTTTCTAATAATTTATTGTCTTTTATTGTCTTTTATTATATAATTACTTTTAAAGTGAGGTGATTATTTATGATTTGTCCTTTTATGTCTAAAACTAATGGACTAAACACAAATCCAGATAAACTCTTTCCTTGTATAGATTCTTGCTCACTACGTATTGGCAAAGAATGTGCTATAAGAGTTATGGCTAAGTCACAAATACAGAATAATGATGAAATTAAAGATATAATGAAAAACTATGGGATTTAGTTAAATTAAATATTCAAAATATAAGCGACATTAAAAATATTTATAGTATCAAGTACTTCTTGCTTGGTACTGTTTTTTATACTTAACATTAAATTATACATTTTTAAAACCTATATCCCATTTTACTGTGTATTTCTTTGTGACAATTAGAGCAAAGTAATCTACATTTACAGACCTCTCTTTTATATTCATGCCATGACATTGTATTTCCTGACCCCAGCCTAAATTCTTTAACCTTTGGATTATTATGATGAAATTCTAGTGCATCGATGCATTTATCATAACCACATATCGAACATTTGCCGTCCTAGCATTTTAATAGCTTGTAGTTTCATACTACGTCTTAGTATTGTTTTTTGATGCTTTCTTGCTTGATTATCTGTCCTAGTAGAGTTTCCACTACATTCATAACAATATATTCTTGTATGATTATCTGTTTCAAACTCTTTCTCACAAATTTCACATATTTTTTTCATATTACTTCACCACTAATATTATATAATATTTCGTTTTATAAAACAAGTGTTTTGCAATATTAAGTTCAAATTATATTATTTTAAATACCTTTGTGAAAATTAGTTTATATATAAAAATAGAGTCTAAGATTAATCTTAGACTCTATTTTTTTCTAAATTATAATTTTCTTTAATCTCACTTATATCCTTTGATTTAAATTTCAAGAACTTACAAATGATATTTCAAAATTATTTATTCTTCATTTTTATCTTCTAAGCTTTCTAAATATTCATTTATTTTTTTATTAAAATTTATATTTGAATCATTGACATATCTTTCTATATAATACTTATATAAGATTTTTTTATATGTATCATGAAAAGTACTATATTTTTCATTTAATAAACTCTTACTTGCATTTTCTAAGTTCTCTTTTTCAGTTTCTGGAACATCTATATCTGATATCTTCGTTAAGCATTTTTCGAATACTCCTTCTAATTTTTTGATTATTTTTAGTACTTCTTCATAGTCTTTCTTTCTAATCTCCTTATTATGTGCCACCATATTTCTATATTTATAAAGTTCCTTCCACTCCATTTCAAATTTTTCGCTATCTAGTTGGTCTGAAAAATATCTATCCCAATTAGATTTGTATTCATACTTTTTTAAAATCTCTTGCAAAGATTGTATATCACCTAACTTAGCAAGTTCTTCTGTTAAATTTTTCTGATTTTTATATAATGGGAATTCCGTAAATAAAAAATCACCTAATTCTATAAAATCTGTATATTGTAATATATTATTAAGACTACCCACTTTATCTTTCTTTCTTATATTATTTGATATATC
>CASTFX010000016.1 GCA_949448405.1 uncultured Clostridia bacterium | reverse complement strand
CATTTTTCTTCTTTTTTATCTGTTACTATACTTTCTGTTGTAAGTACCATAGAAGCTATGCTTGCTGCATTTTGAAGAGCACTTCTTGTAACTTTAGTTGGATCTACTATTCCAACTTTTTTCATATCAACATATTCTTCTTCACTTGCGTCAAATCCGAATCCGTCTGCACTTGATTTTATCTTTTCAACAACGACTGCTGGTTCTAATCCTGCATTTATTACTATTTGTCTAATTGGTTCTTCTAATGCTGCAAGTACTATTTTTCCACCTAATCTTTCATCTTCTTTTAACTCTTTTACTGCATTTTCTACCTTTGGAATTACATTTATATATGCTGTTCCCCCTCCTGCAAGTATTCCTTCTTCAACAGCAGCTTTTGTTGCAGCTAGTGCGTCTTCTATTCTAAGTTTCTTTTCTTTCATTTCAATTTCAGTTGCAGCACCAACTTCTATTACAGCTACTCCTCCTGCAAGTTTTGCTAGTCTTTCTTGTAATTTTTCTTTATCAAATTCGCTTAGTGTTTCTGATATTTGTTTCTTTATTTGATGTACTCTGTTTGCTAATGTATCTCTATCTCCTGCACCATCAACTATTATTGTATTTTCTTTTTGTACTTTTACTTGTCTAGCTTTTCCTAGTTGCTCTATTGTTACATCTTTTAATTCTAATCCTAAATCAGAAGTTATAACTTCTCCACCTGTTAAAATAGCTATATCTTGTAGCATTTCTTTTCTTCTATCACCATATCCTGGTGCTTTAACTGCTACTACATTTAGTACTCCTCTCAATTTATTTAGTACAAGTGTTGATAAAGCTTCACTTTCTATATCATCTGCAATTATTACTAATTTTCCAGATGCTTGCATTAAGCTTTCTAATAGTGGTAATATTTCTTGAATATTGCTTATCTTTTTATCTGTAATTAATATATATGGATTATCAAATACAGCTTCCATTTTCTCTGTATCTGTTACCATATATGGAGATACATACCCTTTATCAAATTGCATTCCTTCTACTACATCTACTTTTGTTTCTGATGTTTTACTTTCTTCTAATGTTATTACTCCGTCTTTAGAAACTTTTTCCATAGCATCTGCTATAAGTTCTCCTACTTCCAAATTATTTGCTGATATGCTTGCAACCCTTGCTATGTCCTCTTTTCCATTTACTGGTGAGCTTATATTTTTTAAAGCGTCAACTGCAACTTTTACAGTTTTATCTATACCTCTTTTAATTGCCATAGGATCTCCACCTGCAGCAACGTTCTTTACTCCCTCTTTTATCATTTTTTGAGCAAGTACTGTTGCTGTTGTTGTTCCGTCTCCTGCAACATCATTTGTTTTTGTTGATACTTCTTTTACAAGTCTTGCTCCCATATTTTCATAAGGGTCCTCTAATTCTATATCTTTTGCAATTGTTACTCCATCATTTGTTATAAGTGGAGCTCCAAAGCTCTTATCTAGCACTACATTTCTTCCTTTTGGTCCAAGTGTTACTTTTACTGTATCTGCTAATTTATTAACACCTTCTAATAATTTTTTTCTAGCGTCTTCTCCATATAGTATTGTCTTTGCCATATCAAATTCCTCCTTATTATATTTATAATTAATCAACTATTGCAAGAACATCTGACTGTTTAACAATAAGATAATCTTCACCTTCATACTTTATTTCTGTCCCTGCATACTTACTTACAATAACTTTATCCTTTACCTTAACTTGCATTTCTACTTCTTCTCCGTCTACTTTTCCTCCTGGTCCAACTGCAATAACTTCTGCTATTTGTGGTTTTTCTTTTGAATTTGCTGATAATATAATACCACTTTTTGTTTTGTCCTCACTCTCACACATTTTAATTAAAATCTTATCACATAATGGTTTAATCATATTATATCTACCTCCTTTTAGCACTCGTCATTTACGACTGCTAATATAATTTACACCTTTTTATAAAAAAAGTCAATAGAATTTTCAAAAAATTCACATATCTATCATATGTTTTTCTTTATATATTAATGCCTAAACTATTTGCTCACATAATTGTAAATAGCCATGAACCATTTTGTTATAGTTCATGACTATCTTGATTTATCTATTTACTTTTTTAGCAGCTTCTACAAGTCCACTAAATAATGCCTGAGGTCTATCTGGTCTTGATTTAAATTCTGGATGGAATTGTCCTCCTATAAAATATGGATGTTTAGTATATTCTACTATTTCAACAAGTAATCCATCTGGTGAAGTACCTGATATTATTAATCCATTTTTTTCTACTATTTCTCTATAATCATTATTAAATTCGTATCTATGTCTATGTCTTTCTGATATTTCTTTCTTGCCATATAATTTTTGAGCAAGACTTCCATCTTTTAATACACATGGATATGCTCCAAGCCTCATTGTTCCGCCTTTTTTAGATATATTCTTTTGTGTATCCATTATATGTATAACTGGATTTTTACAATTTGGACTAAATTCTTCTGAATCTACACCTTCTAATTTGCAAACATTTCGTATAAATTCTACTACTGCCATTTGCATACCAAGACATATTCCAAGGAAAGGTATATTATTTTCTCTTACATATTTTATTGTATTTATTTTCCCTTGTATTCCTCTATTTCCAAATCCTCCTGGTACAACTACTCCTTGAACGCCTTTTAATTTCTCTGCTACATTTTCTTCTGTTATAGTTTCTGAATCTATATATTTTATTTCAACATTTACATTATTTGCATATCCACCATGTCTTAAACTCTCTGCTACTGATAAATAAGAATCTTCTAATCTTACGTATTTTCCGACTATTGCTATCCTTACTGTTTCGTCTCCAATTTTTCTAATATTTTCAATCATTGTTTCCCATTTTTCGTTTTTAGGTTCTTTTTTATCCAAATTTAAATGTTTACAAACTGCTTCTGCTAATCCATCTTTTTCTAGCATTAGTGGAACTGCATATAGATTATCAGCTGTTAGATTTTGTATTACACATTCTTTTTTTACATTACAAAATAGTGCAATTTTACCTTTCATTTCTTCTGAAAGTTCTTGTTCACTTCTACATACTAATATATCTGGTTTTATTCCGAATGATTGTAATTCTTTTACTGAATGTTGTGTAGGTTTTGATTTAAGTTCATTTGAACCATAAATATATGGAAGTAAAGTTACATGTATGTATAGTACATCTTCTTTATCAAGTTCTAATCCTATTTGTCTTATAGCCTCTATAAAAGCTAGTCCTTCCATATCCCCTACTGTTCCACCTAATTCTGTTATTACTATATCTATATCTGAATCTTCAAAACTATATATTCTTTCTTTTATTTCATTAGTTATATGAGGTATTACTTGTACAGTTTTTCCTAAGTAATCTCCTCTTCTTTCTTTATCTATAACACTTTGATATATTTTTCCAGAAGTTACACTTGAATTTCTTGTTAAATTTTCATCTGTAAATCTTTCATAATGTCCCAAGTCCAAGTCAGTCTCAGCCCCATCATCTGTTACAAAAACTTCTCCATGTTCATATGGACTCATAGTTCCTGGATCTAAATTTATATATGGGTCAAATTTTTGGTTTGTCACTTTATATCCTCTGTTTTTTAATAATCTTCCAAGTGACGCTGCTGTTATTCCTTTTCCTAATCCTGATACAACTCCTCCTGTTACAAATACATATTTCTTGCTCATAACTTTTTTCCTTTCTAAAACAAAAAAAGATAGATTAAAACTTCTTACCCGTCAAAAGGGGTTTTTTTTTAATCTACTTTAAATAAATAATATTTAGTATTTTATCACTTTTTTTTATAAAATGCAACATTTTTTGCAAAAATTTTAATTTAATTCTTGTTCTATTTCTATCATTCTTTTCATACTATTTGTTAAAAGGAGTTTTGCTTTATGTTTGTATATAATGTTCGAGTTAATTCTGCTAGAATTTTTAAATTAATTTTATTATTGATTATTGCTACTGCTTTAGTTATGACTGGTATTGCAATTTTTAGGACTTTTTCTGGAGATAAGCCACTAAATTCACAAAGTGATAAAGTATACAATATAGATTCTACTAATTATACTAATATTTTAAAAGCTGTTCACGATAATTTAGATACATATGTTGGTCAAAAAATCAGCTTCTCTGGATATATCTATAGAGTTTATGACCTTCAAGAAAATGAATTTGTTCTTGCTCGTGATATGGTAATAAATTCTAATTATCAGACTTTAGTTGTAGGGTTCTTATGCCATTCTGACTCTGCTAGTAATTTCAAAGATGGTACTTGGGTTAATATTACTGGAGAAATAAAAAAAGGGTATTATCATGGAGATATACCCATTATAGAAATTGAAAAAATTGAAGAAATTTCAAAGCCAAAAGATTTCTATGTATATCCACCTGATGACTTCTATATTCCAACTTCTACTTTATTATACAATAATTCTTAGTAGATTTTGTAAGAGCTTCTGCGCCTTCTTCTGTAATAAGAACTGTATCTTCTATTCTTACACCATATCCACCTGGTATATATATACCAGGTTCGTTTGTAACTACCATTCCGAACTTTTAGAGTTTTTTCACTTTTTGAATGAATTATTGGTCCTTCATGTACTTCAAGACCTACACCATGTCCGAAGTGCATGTACTAATTCATAATCATACATTTTAAAATTGCTTTCTACAAGCTTTGATATAAGTTTTACTATCTGTCCATCTTCCATTTGAGTTAAAGCCAATTTCTGATTTTTTAATACTATATCATATACTTCTTTCATACTATCTGGAACATAATCTACAAATATTGTTCTTGTCATATCTGAACAATATCCTTTATATTTACACCCCATATCTATTGTAATTATATCACCAGACTGTATCTTTCTGTCTGTTAATGTGGCATGAGGTGAAGATGAATTTTCACCAGAAGCAACAATTGTTTCAAAACTTAGCCCCTCTGCTCCATTTGCCTTAAAATATCTTTCTATTTCATGAGCTATTTCTTTTTCTGTCATTTCTTTTTTTATAAATTTTAATATATGTGAAAAGCAATTATCTGTAATTTCACAAGCCTTTCTTATACAAATAATTTCTTCTTCATCTTTAATTTGCCTCTGCTTTTCAATCATTCCTTCAGTTTCTACTAACTGATTTATTTTATATTTATGCATAAATTCTTTGTATTTTGCATAAGTTACATAATTTTCTTCAAATCCAACATTCTCACAAAACATAAAATAGTTTTCATAGTCTTCTATCCCTATTTCTCTCACATTAGTAACTATTATCTCATCATCTATCATTAGAGTTCTTCTAACTCGCTCTAAATATCTATCATCTGTTATGTATATATTTTCTCTTAAAGTTAATAGCAAAACACCTTCTGCATCTATATTAGTTAGATATTTTATATTTACAGGATTTGATATTATCATTCCTTGAATGTTTTGAGATTTTAAATTATTCCTAATCCATCTTAGCCTTTCATTCATTTTGGCTACCCCCCTTTTATATTAGAATAGTCCTAATGTAAAAATCTTTGCTAAAGCTATAAATACATAATCAAATGGTACTAACATACTTATGAAACATGCAATTACTATAAATGGTCCAAATGGTATATATTCACTTCTTTTCTTTATTTTACTTACAAGTAAAAAGACACTTATAACTGCTGCAAATAGAAATGCCATAAGAGATATTGTTATGATATTTGCTAGTCCAAAGTATAGTCCTAGAGCTCCCATAAATTTAACATCTCCAAAGCCCATTGCCTCTTTTCCTGCAACTAAACCTCCTATTAATGTTATAATTAGGAATACTCCTCCACCAAATGCCATTCCGAAGTATCGTATTTGTCATAAGATTCATACTATAAAGTCCTGAAATGAATGCAAATACTAATCCTACTTCAAATATTGTTAAGTTAAGTCTGTTTGGTATTATTTGATACTTATAGTCTATCACTAATGCTATGATTAGCATTGGTGTTAGTATTGTATATTTTATTAATTGTATATTCTGTAAAAATTGATTTTTAATTCCACATAGTACAAGTAATGCTAAATAGATTACTACTGTTATTATCATAAGTGGATAGTTTATTTTAAATTCTGTAAATATTTCTTTTGTTATAACTTTCTTATGTTCAGGCATTCTTTTTATACACCATGTTGAAATTTGCCCTGAAATAACTCCTAAAATACAAAATAATACATAATATAGTATATGTATATTATTAATGTACATTTTTATTTTCCCCCACTCTTTTTAAATATCTTTTGATTATAAAATCTTCTATTGGTCTTTTTATCCTTGTCATCAATATATCTTTCTTATCTAAAGGTTCTGTAAGTATTGAATACATTTTTGACCTATTTGCTCCTACTACATCTGTAAATATCTGATCTCCGTACTACTGCTATTTCCTTTGGATTATCTATTTCTAGCACATTTTTAATTTTCAAAAATCCACCTTTAAGAGGCTTTTTTGCAAAATTAATATATGGTATGTTAAGTTCTTTAGAAACTTTTTCTACTTTTTCTTTTTTATTAGAATTAGAAAGTATGTAAAATTTAATTCCTTCACTTTTTAAATCTTCACACCATTCCTTTACTCCTTCTAATAAATTTTTCTCAAAATCTATTAATGTATTATCTACATCTAAAATAAGTGCTTTTATATTATTTTCTTTTAATAGATTTAAAGTAATTTCCTTTACATTTTTCAAGTATTTTTTAGGATATATAAGCATAATTATTTCTCCTTTTAATTTGCAAATATATTCTATCAAATACCTACTATTTTTGTCAAATTATATTTACAAACAATTATCTTTATTGTATAATTTAAAGAAAAATTTAAACTAAAGAATTTTGGAGGAAAATATGGAATTAACGGAGGAAAAAATTAGCAAAGCAAAATCATATAACGCTAAGTTATTTCCCATATATAAAATGTTTTCATGGGACCTATTATTTTATTACTCTATAAACTTTCTATTCTTAACTAAAGTTAAAGGACTTTCTGCATCTACCATACTCTTTGGAGATTCATTTTATTATATATTTAAAATAATTTTCCAAATTCCTTGTGTTAATATTGTTGAAATCATGGGAAAAAGAAAAGCCTTAATGCTTGGAAATGTTTTTATTTCTGCTAGTATATTATCTTTACTTTTAGGAAATGGACTTAGTGCTTTAATAGTATGTAATTTATTAATGGCAATTGGTTTCTCTATAAAAGCTATTTGTGAACCAGCAATTTTAAATGAATGTGTTTCTAATAGAGAAAAACCTAGAACAGCATTCTCAAATTTAGACTCAAAAGGTTCTGCATACTATTATTATTTAGACGCGCTAACTGCAATTGCTTGTGGATTTTTGTTTGTTTTTAATAATTATTTACCAATATTTATTTGCCTAGGATTTACAATATTTTCGCTATTCCTATCTTATAAATTTTTACCTTTTGAAAGTTCCTTAAATAAAGTTAAACTTGAAGAAACAGGCAGTTTTAAAGTGTATTTTAAAGATTTAAAAATGGCATTTAGAAATATATTAAAATCAAATAGATTGAAGGCTCTACTTCTCTTTTCTGGACTATTTTCTGCAATTATTACTGTACGTTCTACCATTTCAAATAGTTTACTTGTAGAAATCGGCGTAAAGGAAGAATATTTTGGTATAATTAGCTTTATTCTTACCATTGTAGCTGGAATATCTTCTAAAAATCAAAACTTCTTTCATACAAGATTTAGAAATAAAGTACTGTCTTACTTCTCTATGATATTTACAATTTCTATGATAGTCGCTGGACTTTCTGCTATAATTATAAAAGGCTCTAATATCCTATTATTTATTGTTATTTCAGTATTTGCTATTTGGAATATAGTTAGAGCTCCGTATTATACATTGCAAAAACGATATTTAAATAGCTTTTCTAACCCAAGCATGTCCTCTAAAATATATTCTGCTTGTATACTTATAGAAAGTACTTTTAATACTGTGACTTATTGGATTGCGTCTATTATGTTAGACCATATGTCTCCATCTTTTTCAATGGTAATCATTGGTTGTGTATTTACAATTTTCTTTGTTTTCACTTTAGATTATATGAAAGAAAGAATTGGATTAAAACCAGAAGAATATAAAAAATCTGATATATCCCTTACAGAAGTTCATTAGTAATTATATACATTAAAAAATAGTCTTCTTTTCAAGAAGACTATTTTTATTATACATATATAACTAATTATATATAAAATTAATTATTTACTAATTCTTTTAATGCTTTTCCAGCTTTGAATACTGGAGCTTTTGATGCTGGTATTTTGATTTCTTCTTTAGTTTGTGGGTTTCTTCCTTTTCTAGCTGCTCTTTTTCTTACTTCAAAAGAACCAAATCCAACTAATTGTACTTTATCTCCTTTTACTAATGCATCTGTGATAACTTCTGTCATAGCGTTTAAAGAAGCTTCAGCACTTTTTTTAGTTGTTCCTGTTTTAGCAGCTATAGCTGCGATTAAATCAGACTTGTTCATTTACATTACCTCCTATAAAGTTTCGTTTATGTAGATTATAACCACCTACAATATCTATTATTCGTCAAATTTCTATAAAATCCTTCTTTTTTTATTTTATTTTTTTGAGTTTTTCTTACAGACAAGTTAATTTAACAGTTTTTTGACTTTTTGTATACTGTTCGTTTTTTGCTATTTCTCATACACGCCAAGCTTTTCGAGCACATTACATATTTTTCTTCCTAATGGAATCATTAAAAGTTCTTCTTTTGTAAATATTTTTAATGCTATAACACTTGCTACATAAATTATTACTGCAAACATAAGTGATATAATTGTAACAATTTTAGTTGGAATCATCGTAGCTGATAATAATAAGTATATGCAGTAAGAAGTTATACACATAATAATATTTGATAAAATTGGTTTTAATATATATTTCCTTGGTGTTATTCTTAGTCTTATCGTCTTAACTAACATTCTATAACTTATGAAAAATACCACTACATTATTTACAATAGAACCTATTGCAGCACCATTTACTCCTATTCCTGGTATCTGTATTAAAATAATATTTAATATTAGTTTTATTATTAATCCAATAAATGAAGATACTGCTGGAACCATTATTCTGCCAAGTCCTTGCAACGCTCCATTGACTGTTTGAGATAATGCTGAAAATAATATTGTAACTGCGCTTATCTGTAATAGTACTGCTCCACTTGTTGCATTTGGGAACAAAAGATTTAATATTGGCTGTGCAAATATTATCATACCAAATGTACATGGAAGCCCTATAAGCATTGTAACCAATAATGAAAAAGATATTCTTTTTGCAGCATTTTTCATCTCTTTTTTTGCAATTGCTGCTGATATTGCTGGTACAAGAGCTGTTGCAAAAGCTATATTAAATGATAATGGTAAAGTTACTAAGGTATCTACCTTCCCACTTAATATTCCATATTGAAGCTTTGCTTCCCCTTCTGATAAAAACTTTTTTAGTCCTCTTACAACTGTTATTGAATCTATGTTTTTATTTAATGTAGACATTATAGCACTAAGTGTTATTGGTATTGACACAAATAAAATATTTTTTACAACATTTAATGCACTTTCTACTCTATAATTTACACTTTCTTTAAACTCTCTCTTAAGTCCTCTTTTATAGAATTTGTAATATAATCCCAAATATCCAAAGCTTAAAAGTACTGAGAGTGTTGTTGCAAGGTTTGCACCTGCTGCCATTATTGTTACATTAGTTCCATAAAAGATAACTACTATTTCAACTATTGCAACTGTTAATACTGTTTTAAATATCTGCTCTAAAGTTTGAGCCCTTGCTGTTGCTGATATTCTATCTCTTCCATTAAAGTATCCTCTTAACACTGATGCAATTGTTACAAAGAATATTGCAGGAGATAATGCAACTAATGTAAGCTCTGATTCTGGTATTTCCAATATTACTTTGGAAATATATCCCGCTCCAAAGAATAATATCATTGTTCCGA
The DNA here is from genome assembly GCA_949448405.1 of uncultured Clostridia bacterium. Lineage (GTDB taxonomy): Bacteria > Bacillota > Clostridia > TANB77 > CAG-508 > JAAWPK01. The sequence continues at coordinate 4,891 of CASTFX010000016.1, read as the reverse complement.
ATTAATCCTATTAATCCAAATGTCATTAATGCTATTTTAAAAATTCTATGAGCACCTTTGCTATCTCCTACTGCTACTCTTTCTGAAACAAGTTTTGATATTGCATTTGGCACACCAATAGAAGATATTGTAAGTAGAAGTGCATATATTTGGTATCCTCCACTATATATTGCATTTCCTTCATCTCCAAATCCATTTCTGTTTGTAAGATATACTCTATATACAAAGCCTAGCAGTTTGATTAAAAGCTGTGATACCATAAGTACAAATACACTTTTCATAAAGCCTTCTGTTTTATTACTTCTTCTATCTGCTTTTATGCTCATTTCTTCCTTCTTTCTTTTAATAATATTATTCCCTATTATGCTATTATATAATTATATTATTATATTTATTAAAATTCAATATTTGAAAGAAAATTATATTGATTTATTTTCAACTTGTATTGCAGTTATATTCCTGCCTGCATACCCACTCTTAAAAAGACGGGAAGCATCTAGCTTCTCGTCTCGCCTTTTTTATTTAATATTAATTAATCTTCAATTTCTACTTCATATTCATCAAGCCAAAGGTCAAACTCATATAAATATGCTATAAGCTGTGGTCTTGTCATAAGCTGACCGATACCAAGGAAGTATATCATCTTCTTTACTATTTAATAATTCGTTTATTTTATCTATATCAAAAATTTTGTACATCTTGCTTTCTTTATTTTCTAATCTTTTTCTTAATAACTCACTTACCATTTCTAAGAATTTTGGATTATGTGTTTTAGGATAAGGATTTTTCTTTCTATATAAGACTTCATCTGGAATTACACCTTTAAATGCTTCTCTTAGCAAATATTTCTCTGTGTTTTCTTTATATTTATACTCAAAAGGCAAATTCCATAAATATTCTACAAGTTTTGTATCTGCAAATGGCACTCTCGCCTCCAGTGTTGTATACATTGTCATTCTATCTTTTCTCTCTAAAAGTCCCTGCATAAAGTGTGTCATATTTATATAAAATAATCTCTTATCTTTTTTATTTCTATCTTCTTCTGGTAACTCCTCTATTGTCTTTTTATATTCTTCTTCAACTATTTTCCTTAAATCTATTTCATTTTGAAGATTTTTATTTAACAAACTTTGTCTATATTCTAAATTATTTATCCAAGGGAACATTTCTCTATCATTAAGCTCTTTTCTGTAAAACCATGGATAACCGCCAAAAATCTCATCAGCACATTCTCCACTTAATATTACTTTATATTCTTTAGCAATTTCTTTTGAAAACCAAAGTAGTGATGAGTCTATGTCTGTCATTCCTGGGTAATCTTTTGCATGAAGTGCATCTTTTAGATAATTTACAACATCCTCTTGTGTTATAGTTTTATATTCGTGTTTTGTATCAAAAGCTTTACTCATAATGTCTATATAGTGTTCATATAAAGATACTGTAAAATCTGTCTTTTTAAAATATTTATCATTTCCTTCATAATCTATTGAATATGTTGTAAGCTGATTTTCTTTATTTTTTGCAACAATTCCAGTAATTAAACTAGAGTCAAGCCCACCACTTAAAAGTGTTGCAACTCCGTACATCTGACACCATTTGTCTTTTTATAGAATCTGTTAAAAGTTCTCTTACCTTTTCTTTTGCTTCATCAAATGTATCTTTGCACTCTTTAGTCTCAATATTCCAATATCTTGTAATCTCTATTTTACCATTAATATATCTCAAATAATGAGCTGCTCTAAGTTCATTTATACCTGTAAATATTCCGCTTCCCTGTTTTTTTGATGGACCAAGCGCTAATATCTCTCCTAGAGCTTCTTTGCTTAAATATGGTTTTACAACTTTACTTTTAAGTATTGGTCTTATCATAGAAGAAAATATAAAATTATTTTCCTTATTACAATAATATAAAGGTTTTACTCCAAATCTATCTCTCGCAAGGAATACTTCTTTTGTTTCTCTATTATATACACAAAAAGCAAATATTCCTTCAATCATATCTAAAATTTTCTCTTTAAACTCTACATATCCTTTTAATACAATTTCTGTATCACAAGTTGTATCAAACTTATATCCTCTTTCTACTAAATTCTCTTTAATCTCATCAGCATTATATAACTCTCCATTGTATACTATTACATAATCTTTATAGTACATTGGCTGATTACCTTTTTCCAAATCAATGATTGCAAGTCTCTTATGTCCAAGTAAAATATGTTCTTCAAAATGATAACCTGTATTATCTTTTCCTCTACAAGTCATTAAATCAACCATTTCTTTAAATGTACTTTGCTCTTCATTTAATCTTTCCTTCTCATTTATCCAACCACAAATTGCACACATAAATTATTATCCTCCTATTCTAATCTATCTTATGCTTTATATAACTTTTATGTAACTTTATATAAAAAATATAATATTATATAGAAATGGAGGAAGTTATGAATATTTTATTTTTAGGTGGAGACAAAAGATATGAATATATTATGAGTGATTTAGATAAAAAGCATTCAATATATCAAATAGGATTTGGTAATAAATATACGGCTGTAGAATTAAATACTTTAAACTTATCAAATTTTGATATTGTTTTATTCCCTATAAGTGGAATGAATAATAATATGGAAATTAAATCCTTAAATGAAACTATACAAATTCCTACTAGTGCTTTTACAAATATTACTACAAATACTAAATTCTTTACAGGACTAAAAACTAAAAAATTATTAGAGCTTATACCTGAAAATCAGATAATCAGTTTTTTAGATTATCCAAAAGTTGAAGAAGTAAATAATCTTTTGACTATTGATGGTACTATTGATGATATTAAAAATAAAAAGAAAGATATCGTATGTATTTTAGGGTATCGGAAAACTTGGAAAAGAACTATATTTAAGATTAAAAAAGTCTAGTATTAAAACTTATGTAATTTCTAGACCAAAAGAATTAATCTTTTCTGATAAGGTTGATAAATATTACCCCCTAAGCTCTCAAAATATTATAGAAATATTTAATATTGCTGATATAGTAATAAATACTATTCCATATAATATTATCCCTGAAACTGCTTTTAAACTACAAAATGAACCATATGTGCTTGATATCGCTTCATCACCTTTTGGGATTGATAAAAATATTTCTAAAAAATATTCAAATTACAAAATATATTCAGGAATTCCAAGTGTCTTTGCTCCTAAAAAGGCTGCCGACATTTTATTAGAAGTTTTAAATGAGGAGATAAATATACAATGAAACTTGGTGTAGTAATTACTGCTTCGTTTTGTACTTTAAAAAAAGTATTGGTTGTACTTAAAGCTTTAAAAGATTCTGGTTATGACATATATCCTGTGCTTTCTAACAAAGTTATAGATTATGATACAAGATTTGGTAAAGCTGAAGATTTTATAAAAGAAGTCGAAAAAATATCTGGAAGAGAAATTGTAAAAGATATAGTAGAAGCTGAAAAATTTGGTCCAGTAAATAAAATGGACGCTATGCTTGTTCTTCCTGCAACTCGGTGACTTTATGGCAAAAATGGCAAACAGCATTACTGATAATGCAGCAAATTTAGCTGTAAAAGCAACTCTTAGAAATCAAAGTCCTATAATTATTGCTGTATCTACAAATGATGGTTTAGGATTAAGTGGTCAAAATATAGTAAAACTTATGAACTTAAAATATGTTTATTTTGTTCCATTTGGCCAAGATGATTATGAGAAGAAGCCAAACTCATTAGTTGCGCATTTTGATATGGTAATACCTACAATAGAAAATGCTTTAATTGGAAAACAAATTCAACCAATTCTAAAAGAATATATTTAATAAATATACTCCTAAAGGATTAAATCCTTTAGGGGATATTTTTATTTATCCACCTTTTAATATTATAAAATCTTTAGATACTTTATATAATATATTATGAAAGGTGAATTTTTAATGCTTAAATTTATTATCGTTATAGTAACTATTATACTAATTACTTTATGTATTAATATAAATCCTAATATGATTGAGACTAAGCAAGAATATGTTATATCTGAAAATGATACTACTTTAAATGAAATCTCTGAAAAAGAGATTTCTTCTAACGAATACTCTAAAAGTATAGACAATAAAGATGATACTTCTAATAATCAAGAACAGCTTATTTTCGTTTCTAAAGAAATCCCTAATAATATTTATAAAAAAATGCTTGGTAAATCAATACCAACTGAGTATAAAGATAAAATAGATTTAAAGACTCTACGTTATCTCCAAATATCTTATTTTGGTTTTGATGAAAAAGTACATGTCGGAGAAATGATAGTAAATGCAAAACTTGCAGATGAGATATTAGAAATTTTTAAAGAGTTATATGAAATTAAATATCCAATAGAAAAAATTAAACTAATTGACGACTATAACTCAGATGATAACTTATCAATGTCAGATAATAACACCTCTTGCTTTTGTTATAGAGTTGTGCCTGGAAGTACAAAACTTTCTAACCATGCTAAACGGTTGCGCCATAGATATAAATCCTCTATATAACCCTTATGTTACAAAATCTTCTACAACTCCTTCAAATGGAGCAATATATGCTAATAGAAGTATTGAAAACAAATACAAAATTGACAAAAATGATGCTATTTATAAAATATTTATTAAACACCGGTTGGTCTTGGGGTGGAAACTGGTCATCTTCTAAAGATTATCAACATTTTGAAAAAAAGGTTTAGTAAATAATAGCTATATTTACTAGAACAAACTAATTGCAACACCCATGTTTAATTTAAAATCATATATCTTTATCATACAAAAACAGAAAAGAGCCATTTCTCTTTTCTGTTTTACTTTTAATTTACATTTCTTCAAAAAATACTTTATAAGTTTTATATGCGCTATATATGTC
>CASTFX010000015.1 GCA_949448405.1 uncultured Clostridia bacterium | reverse complement strand
TGTGTCATAATATAACGTATTAGTCAAGTAGAAATTTTACAATAAATAAATTTGGATATGCTTTTTGTAGAGTAGCTTCCTTTTCAAAAAATTTACTTCTTCCTAATGTTCCTTTTACTATTATCTTTTGTCCTACTTTTTCTTCAATATCGTCTCTTAAGTTTGTTATATCATTTCTGTAAATCATTTGACCACCCACTTTATTAAGATAGGCAAATTATACCATCTTAGGGACAAAATGTCAAAAAAAGTTTTTTTATGTCATGTGCAAAAAATTGCTATTTTTATAACGTTTCATAGATTATTTTTATGATTATTACATTTGTGTTACAATTTTATTTCTATAATATTACATATATCTTACTATATCTTTTTTCCTCTTGCAAATCGTCCTCCTACTCTCTTTCCTCCGTCTCCGTAGCTCTTCTGATATATCTCTTTCTGTTATTATTCTATTTTTATCTGTAATTGCAATTTTTTCTGCAACTACTAATGGATCCATGAAATCTATCAAAACCCTTGCAGGAGATGAGGCGAAGTTTGCTCCGTGATGCCATAATTGCTTCAAAAAAGCTCTGACATGCACCAGCAAATATAACTAAGTCTTTCCCTGCTCTTACGGCTTTCTTAGCTTCAATTACAGAATTTATAAAATATTTGGAATTTCTATAATTATATATATTGTTATAGTCTGTTCCATCCTTAATCATTCCATCATGCCCGAGTTATTACGAGTATATCTGGATTATATCTTCTTACTAAATCTCCAACTACATGTGGTTGTCTACTTTCAGGTATGTTTTTAACAATAGCATTTAAACCTAATTTTCTATAATATCTGTCTGATTTTTGTGTATACTTCCTATCTCCATCTAAGTGAAGTATTAATGCATTTGTTATTTTATCTGTTTCTCTGTTTTTTTCGAATATTCCTTTTGTAACAAGGCTTACTCTCTTTTTTATCTTACTTTCTATTCCTCTTTTTTCTGTTTCTATTTGTCCTCTTTCTATTTTTTCAAGGTCTTCAATTGGTGCGTCTGCTTCTATTCTGTATTGCACTCCTTTTAGTATACAATATGCTCTTCCTGTGCTTTTTATCTTTATTATTCTATCTACGCGAAAAAGTATGTCTTTTCCATATGATATCCTTCCTACAATGTCTCCTCTTTTTATTTCCAAAATTTTCACCTCATGTTTTGTGTCTTATTTAATTTTATGATTTTTTTTGGCAAAATGTTGCAGTTTTGTTGTTTAATTTTCATTTTAATGTTATAATTTTTATATAAATTATAGGAGGTATTTATGAATAAAAAATTAGGAATTATATTAATAAGTATAGTATTACTAGTAGTTATCTCTCTAATTAGTTTTTATTTTATAAATAAAAATACTGACTCTCTCAATACTTCTGTCAATTCCGAAAATGAAGTACTTGAGAATATAAAAAAAGAAAATCAAAAGGCTTTAGAAAATAGTAAAACTGTCACACCAGAAGAAAAAGAGCAAACTGAGAAAGAATTAAATCAAATTGAAAAGGATTTGGCAAACTTGGCTAAAGGGTATTAATATATGAGAATATATACTTCTCTTCAAGAAAGGTACAGATTTATTGACAAAACCTAAAAAAGTCTGTATAATAAAGATAGAAAATAAGAGCCACGGAAATGTGTGCTACCTATATATTCGGTAAAACACCACATAGCTCGGCAAAGCATAATGTGGTGCTTTTATTATTTGCTCAAAATTACTACTATTGCAATAATCAAGGCAAATGCTATAATAGTCATTCCTACTAGACTTTGGAATAGAAATTGCTAAACATATTACCATTTCTATTAATATAATTACAGTTGAATCATCAATTATATGCTCTCCTTATATACTTCGCTTACAAATTCCCAAGTGTATCCATTATCTCTTGATATGTATTTTGCTCTTGTTTTTCCTTCGTTGTAACCTCCTTCATCGCCACCAGATACTAATACTGTTAATGTTCCATCTAGTTCTTTTGTTGGTAAGTAGAAGTAGTCATAGCAATTGCTCCATGTTTCTCCATTTGGGTCTGATAGAGTAAAAGTTCCTTCTGGGAAATTAACTTTTTCAAATGTTTTTCCTGAATCATGTGTAACTAATAATTCTGATTTTTCACAGTATATACTGGTTGGTTTTTCTAAAAATCCTAAACCATTTTCAAAAAATTCTATTTTACTTGGAGTCGTGACTTCTATATTACCTAATGCCTTATATGCTCTTCCATTATCCGTTACTTTTGTTATACTCCATACTGCTGTTCCCATAACTTTATCTACTTGTTGTACTATATATTGTTCATTTTCGTTTATTACTTCTTTATATATAACATTACTATTAAATCTCTCTATCTTTTCATTACGTTCTTGTTCCTTTTTTATTTTATCTCTTAAATCTGCTTCCTTTTCTTGTAACTCCTTCAAAATTGCCTCATCTTTACTCATCTTCCATGTAGATATATTAAACTCTTGCCAGCTTAATTCTTTTTTATTGCTAATAATTTTTGATAATATCCTTGTTACATCTAACTCATCTTTTAAGTTTAATTCTTCTCCTAGTTTATCCTTCAAAATACCATAGCTGTCTGCACTCGCAATTTTTGATATGTACCCATAATCGATATCTTTTTCTTCTGGATTTCTATTAATATTCTTGGTTACTATTATTTTTTCTAAGTTTGCAAAATTAATTATACAATATACTGTTAATGTTATTGCTAACCCCCATTTTATAAATCTAAAGTTATCTTTGATAATATATATTGTAAGTGGTACAAATACTATAAGTTCTGTTATCAGAATTATATATACAAATACTCTCAAATATGTTAGTCCATATTCCATTTCGTACATATTCATTCTATACATAGAAGATAACACTATAATAATTGTAAATACAACTAAAAGTATATTTAATGCTTTTATTACTTTTTCTTTGTTTGAATTTAGCTTACTTGATATTAAAATAACTACAAAATTTATTAATGAGACAGTCATTAATTGGAAAAATCCAGACCTTGCATAATATGCATAGTTAAAGCTTTCTTCTAAGTTTATTTTTGCAAATAGTGATTTTATTTGTATATAGCAGAATATCAAATATATTACATTTAGTGCTATTAGCAATAATTTTATTGTAAAAGAATATTTATTTCCATAATTCTTAGTTTCTCTTTCTTTACATTCTCTGTCTTTTTGAATTTGAAACATAAAGCTTAGTAAAAATATGTAGATTATTAAAATAAGTCCGAGTTCTTATTATTGCATTAAGTATATTTATTTTGCTAAATATTTTATTTATTCCTGAAAATACTTCTGCGAATATACTATCTGCTGAAACAAGTAGCATTATTACAACTGAAGCCACAATAAATACAACAAGTAGTGATATTGCTATTTTTTCTATTCCTATTTTCGCTTTGTTTTTTGTGCTTGATTTTATTTTCTCCTTTGTAAGTGCTATTCCTTTATCACATTCAGCAGCTGTATCATTTAGCAATCCTAGTATTCCTTTTATATTAAATTTCTTATTTGTAATGCTTATAAGCATTGTTACTTCTAATGCCATCACTACAAATATATTTGCTATGTAAAAAGTTTTATTGGCAAATATTAAATATGAACTGCTTAATAACATTATTGGTATTAAAAATATTAATCCTTTTTTATTCTTTATTTTATCTTTTGATTTAAGTATATATAACATTATACCATTTACTAATACCATAAATATTAGCATTGATATACCAATACTTTTTTTATAAAATAGTATTGAATGAAGTACTGATAATATAATACTTGATATAATTTCCATAATAACCTCCATTACCTATTTTTTTCATAGTCTAATATATCTCCTGGCTTACAATCTAATATTTCACATATCTTTTCTAGAGTTGAAAATCTTATTGCTTTTGCTTTATTGGTTTTTAATATTGAAAGATTTGCAGGAGTAATCCCAACTTTTTCTGATAACTCTTGAGATGACATTTTTCTTTTTGCAAGCATTACATCTACATTAACTACTATTGGCATTTTACCCTCTCCTTTCAAATTGTTAAATCGTTTTCTTCTTTATATTCAATTGCTTTTTTATAGATTTCATTTAAAACTCTTATTCCTATTCCAAAAACTATAAATACTATTGAAAATGTTATAAGTAGTATTTCCATTAAAATTCTACTAGATAGATTGAAAACTACATATTTTCCTAAAATAATACTAACTATTATAAGAATAATTAGAAATAATATCCCTATAATAATAGATAAATTAGAAACTTTTTGTAGTGCTTTTAAATTATCTCTTTCAAATAATTTACTTTTTCTTAAATTCTCAAATATTTGTATAAATTGATAAACGATAAATAATGCAACTATTCCTGTTATAATGAAAACTACACTTACAATTGTTAATAGAATTGTTCTTACTAGATAGTTTTCTATAATTGTTACACTATTATAGTCAAAAAATAGAACAACACTGCATCCGATAAATCCAATAACGGTTGCTAATGCAATTATACAGAAAACTACTTTCAATCCGCTTTCTACCTTAGATGATAAGCTCTTTTCTCCTAATATTTTCATTATTAATTCCTCCTTAATAATTAATAGTATATATCATCGTTTTTTGTTTGTCAATATTATTTTATTGTTTTTCGATATTTTTGGTTTTTCAATTATTTATAAGTTACCTTAAAATGTATTTTTTAAGCTTTTTGCATATATTTTTATAATTTGCTAATAATAGTTAACATATTTCATCTATTGTATAGAAAGGAGGAATTTTTTATGGCAACTCAAAAACATTTACTAATTACTGGTACTTCAAATGTATCTTGGAAAGATGCAATTGTTCAAGCAGTAAATGAAGCTTCTAAAACAATAGACTATTTAACTACTGTGAAAATATTAGAACAAAGAGCTACAATTTCAGGCAAGAAACTTACAGAATTCTTTGTTGATTTAGATTTAGCTTTTAATGTTGACAGAGAACGTGAAGATTAAGAAAGGAATGAAACTCTAAGATGGATAAAATAGAAACAAATCAGCAATATCAAGATTATGTAGATAAAAAATCTCCTAATTCTCCTATCGTGAAAAATTGCTTTAATGCTTTTTGGGTAGGTGGACTTATTTGTATTATAGGTCAAATCATTTTGGATATATGCAAGTTTAGAGGATTTGATGAAGAAATTTCAGGTACAATTGCTTCAATAATATTAATTGGTATTAGTGCATTTTTAACTGGACTAAATTTATTTAATAGAATAGGAAAATTTGCAGGTGCTGGTTCCATTATACCTATTACAGGTTTTTCTAATTCTATTGTATCTCCTGCAATGGAATACAAATCAGAAGGATATATAATGGGTGTTGGAGCTAAAATGTTTACTGTTGCAGGTCCAGTACTTGTATTTGGTATATCTGCTTCTATATTAGTTGGTATTGTTTATTTAATATTCAACACTCAAAGTATTACTTTAGTTTAAATTTGAAAGGAAAAAAATTTATGCAGAAATTAGGAAAACAGACAATAAAATTTGATAGACCACCAACAATTCTTGAAACAGCTTCTATTGTTGGACCAAAAGAAGCAGAAGGTCCTCTTGCTAAATATTTTGACACTCTTCTTGAAGATGAATTTTGGGGAGAAAAAACTTGGGAAAAAGCTGAAAGCAAAATCATCAAACAAGCTGTAAACCTAGTTATAACTAAGTCTGGTCTTCCAGCAGATAGTATTGACTATTGCTTTGCTGGTGATTTGCTTAATCAATGTATCTCGTCTAGTTTTGGACTTAGAGAACTTAATATTCCATACTTCGGGATATTTGGTGCTTGTTCAACCTTTATAGAAGGTATGATACTTTCAAGTATTTTAGCAGAAGGTGGCGCTGCTTCGAATGTACTTTTTGCTGCTTCTAGTCACTTCTGTAGTGCTGAAAAGCAGTTTAGATTTCCTCTTGAACTTGGAAATCAAAGGCCTCCAACTTCTCAATGGACTGTAACTGGTTCTGGTAGTGCTATTATTTCTTCTACTGGTTCTGGACCATTTGTAACTTGTGTTACTCCTGGTAAAATTGTTGATAAAGGAATAAAAGACGCAAATAATATGGGGGCTGCAATGGCTCCTGCTGCTGTAGATACTCTTCTTTCTCATTTTAAGGATACTGGTAGAAACCCAAGCTATTATGACGCAATTCTTACTGGTGACCTTGGATATATTGGTAAAGAAATAGTTATTGAACTGATGCAAACTTATGGTTATAACATTAAGTCTAATTATAATGATTGTGGTGTTTTAATGTTTGATAAGGAAAAACAAGATACACACTCTGGCGGAAGTGGCTGCGCATGCTGTGCTACTGTTTTTTCTGGATATTTATTTAATCAACTAAAAGCTAAAAAGTACAAAAAAATTCTTGTACTTGCAACTGGTGCTTTAACAAATGCAACTACTTCTCAACAAGGTGAGTCAATTCCTGGTATTGCCCATGCTGCTGCAATTGAAATTTAGGAGGATGTAAAATGAAAAATAAATTTTTCATTTTACCATAAATTCCATCGCCCTCAAAATTCTGCGAATTTTGAGATGGCTAATAAAAACCTCTTTCTTTCTAGCAATTTATCTTGAGGTTTTTATTAATTATTTTTAGGAAATAAATTGCCAGAAAGGAGGTTTTTATGGCTGAATTTTTTAATAGTTTAAATATTATGGATTATATATGGTGTTTCATTATTGGCGGTATTATATGTGTTATTGGTCAAATTTTAATAGATAAAACTAAGATAACCTCTGCAAAAATTCTTGTACTATTTGTAACAGTTGGTGCAATACTTCGGTGGTCTAGGTATATATAAATATATAGTTGACTTTGCTGGTGCTGGTGCTACAGTTCCAATCACTGGATTTGGATATAACTTAGCAAAAGGTGCTATAAAAGGAGCTCACGAATCTGGACTAGTTGGTGCATTTACTGGTGGTACAAAAGCTGCTGCTGGTGGCATTGCTGCTGCGATATTCTTTGGATATATTGCCTCTTTAATTGCCAAACCTAAAATGAAAAAGCAATGATTTTATGTTGACTATTAAGACATTACGTGATATAATCTATATACACAATTTTCTTTGTGTATAAGGGCATTTTTTTGCCTTTATATAAATTATTCAAGAAGGAGGTTTTCCAATGTTCAAAGAACGGAAGGAAAACGCGGTTCAGGCTGACTCCTGGACCAAACACCCCTGCGACCCGAGACTGTTTGACGACTATGACCAGTACCTCGACTTTCTGTCGGTTTGGTACAGCAACTGGTCGTCTCGTGACCCGGGGCACATGGAACGTACCGACTTCAGCGATGAAGCCTGGTTCGACGCTACTTGTGATGCCGACAATACTGGTGTCACTGAGGAACATGCCGATTTTGGTTTCGAGGACTATTCCGCTGCCAGTAATGGCTCGGAGAATGTCAGCGTTTCTGATATCAGCGACGTTGTCGAGGATTTTCTGATGAAGGACCGTTCCCGCGCTCTTCGCCGGAGAAGCGACGCACTGCACAAGGAACATGTCAAAAAACTTTCCGTTGTTCTTGATAGGAAGGCCGTGCGCGAAAAATCTCATAGCACCGCGGCCGCTTACAAGAGAGTCTCTATCATTCAGTTTCAGTGTATAGAGCTCACCACATGGCAGGAAGAGCTTGAAGCCCTGCGCAAGATCATTGGTGATAAAAAAGTCAACGACTTGTATGCTTTCGGCTTTAGCACTACTGCCCTTGAAGCTAACGGCCTTCGTCTTTCTTATCATAATGTTGGCGCAGTTCCTGTTGCTGGCATTCGCGCAGAGCGCTATGGAAAGCAAGCCAAGCTTTACTCCCGCAATACCAATCACAAGAAAAAGCGCGACAAAGCCGCTAAGAAAGCGGAGGCAAAGGCCGCTGAAAAAGCTGCCAAGAAGGCTGCTGAAGAAGCTTGGCCTAAAGATAAGCCCACCAAGGGCAGGGCACTTATCAGCACCCAGGTTGACGCAGTACTTCCTGACGTCAATGTTTCCAACAACAGCGAGCACAGCCATGCTTGCTCTCGCAAAGAACATTTTGATGGTCAGCGTGGCCATCAGCGTAAGGGCGACATTTTCGTTGCGCCTATGAAGTTGCAGGAAACCAAGATTCCTACCGTGGTAGTAAAGCCTGAGCCTGTCTTTGTGTTTGTCCCACGTGTATCTGCGGCAGGTTTTCCGTACTACAACTAAGGCAATCTCTACAACTGAATAATTTAATCACACAAATGGTGGCGTCCGTTCTACGGACGCCACCGACTTTTTGTATTCATTTTATTCTTCATCTCTTTCATCCAATTTTATAACGGCTAACCTCTTACTTCTATAAAGAAAGTGAAGTTGTGTAGAATATTAGAAGAATACTTTTAATACAAAAAAGCAGTAATCTTTGATTACCGCTTTTTTGTATATATCTTTTTATCTCTTACTAAATTGTGGTGCTTTTCTAGCTTTTTTAAGACCATATTTCTTTCTTTCTTTTGTTCTTGAATCTCTTGATAAGAAACCTTTTGATTTTAATACTGGTCTGTATTCACTATTAGCTTCATTTAATGCTCTTGCTATTCCATGACGAACAGCTCCTGCTTGACCTGAAACTCCTCCACCTGTTACTTTACAGATTACATCATATTTATTTAAAGTATCTGTTGCAACTAATGGTTGTCTTACTATTACTTTTAGAGTTTCTAAGTCTAAATATTCATCTATATCTTTAGAATTAATAGTTATTTTTCCTGTACCTGGTACTAGTCTAACTCTAGCAATAGAGCTTTTTCTTCTTCCTGTACCATAAAACATTATTTTTTCTGAACTTGCTTTAGGCATTTATTTTTCCTCCTTTAAAATTCCCATACTTCTGGTTTTTGAGCCATATTTTCATGTTCTGCTCCAGCATAAACTCTTAACTTTTTAATACTGTTTCTTCCTAAAGTATTGTGTGGAAGCATTCCTTTTATTGCTAACATCATTGCTTTTTCTGGGTTGTTTTGTAGCATATCTTTAGCAGATATTTCTTTCATTCCTCCAATATATCCTGAATGATGTCTATAAACTTTTTGATTTAATTTATTTCCTGTTAAAATAGCTTTTCCACAATTGATAACTATTACATGGTCTCCAACATCCATATTTGGTGTAAATGTTGGTTTATGTTTTCCTCTTAATAATTTAGCAGCTTCTGTTGCTACTCTTCCTAGAGGTTTTCCTTCAGCATCAATTATATACCATTTTCTAACAATTTCATCTTTTTTTATACTATAAGTAGTATTATTCATGGTAATCAATTTCCTCCATTCTGATTTTCATTTATAATTTAAATAAAATACATATAAATAACACTCGTTTACCGGGAAAAAACTTATGATATTTATATAATTTCTCATAATACTAAAATATTTTATTACATTTTTCTTAGAATGTCAATACTTTCGTCTACACTTTTTTAATTTTATGTATATTCTTCTAATATATCTCTAACATTTTCTATTAATTTTGCCCCATCTTTTATTAATCCATTAGTTCCTTTTGAAGTTTTTGAATTTATATTTCCTGGAACTGCAAACACTTCTTTTCCTTCCTCTAATGCTATTTCTGCAGTTATTAGGCTTCCACTTCTTTTGGCTGCTTCTACTACAACTACACCTTTACTTAGTGCACTTATTATCCTATTTCTTTTAGGAAAATTTTCTTTATTTGGAATAGTATCTTCTTTATATTCAGTAATAACTGCTCCTCCAGTTGCTATTATCTTTTTTAATAGTTCTATATTTTCTTTTGGATATATATGATTAAATCCGCTTCCAAGTACTGCTATTGTTTTACCTTTACCCATGATTGTTCCTATATGCGCTGAAGTATCAATTCCTTTTGCCATTCCACTTACTACATTTACATTATATTTTGCTAGATTATATGCAAGTGCCTTTGCTGTTTCTATTCCATATCTACTAGGATTTCTTGAGCCTACTATTGCAATAGAAAAATCATTTAATATTTTTTCATCTCCTAAAATATATAGCTTTTCTGGTGGGTTATATATTTTTAATAAAGATTTTGGATATAGCTTTTCTTCTTTTTTTATAATTTTCATTTCTAGCTCCTTTGATAAAACGACTTAAAGAACGAGCTTTGCACTCGTTCTTCCCTCTTTGAATGAAAATTATATATCTAACTTAATTTTTAAAGCTTGGTAGCTTTTATAATATTATTCATAAGCATTGCAACTGTCATTGGACCAACTCCACCTGGTACTGGTGTTATAAAAGATGTCTTTTCTTTTACATTTTCGAAATCTACATCTCCGAATAGTCCTTCTTCTGTTCTATTTATTCCAACATCTATGACAACTGCCCCTGTCTTTACCATATCTGCTGTAACAAATTGTTTTTTTCCTATTGCTGCAATTAATATATCTGCTTGTTGTGTTATCTCTTTTAAGTTTTTTGTTTTTGAATGACATATAGTAACTGTTGCATCTTTGTTAAGAAGACATAATGACATTGGCTTTCCAACTATATTACTTCTTCCAATTATTACTGCATGTTTTCCTCTTATGTCTATGTTATATGCTTCAAGAATTTTCATAATTCCATATGGAGTACATGATACAAAAGTATCTTGATTTAAGCAAAGTTTACCAAGACTTATTGGATTAAACCCATCTACATCTTTTTCAGGTGATATTCTTCTAAATGCTTCATTTATATCTAAATGTTCTGGTATTGGACTTTGAAGTAATATTCCATTTATATCTGCTCTGTTATTTAAATCATCTATAATATCTAATAAAGTATCCATTTTTGTATCTTCTTCTAGAAGTATTTCTTCATATTCTATTCCAACTTCTTCACAAGCTTTACTTTTATTTCTCACATATATTTGAGATGCTTTATCACTTCCAACAAGTATCACTGCAAGTTTTGGAACTATCCCCTTAGCCCTTAATTCTTCTGCTTCTTTTTTTAGGTTTTCTCTTGTAACTTTTGCAAGAGCTTTCCCATCTATTATTTCCATATGTTTCCTTTCTTGTTACAATTCATAGCCTTAGTTTTTCGTCCTTATGAGTATGTTAAGTTTATTTTGCTGTGAATTATATCTTTTTATTATATCCTATTTTAATATTGTCTTCCCCAAACTACCATTTTTGATGCAGGTTTACCACAACATACACATTTATCTGAAATATTTTCTTGTTCAAATGGTATGCATCTAGAATGTGCTCCTGTTACTTCTTTTATCTTATCTTCACATTCTTTATTACCACACCACATTGCTTTTATATATCCTTGGTTTTCGTTTATTCTTTTTTCGAATTCTTCCATAGTAGTTGCAGTTTGTGTCTTTTCCTCTAGTCTCTTTTCACACATTTTATACATACTAACTTGTATATCTTCTAATATATCTTTTAATTTTGAATTTAGTTCTTCTAATTTTACTGGTATTTTTTCAAATGTATCTCGTCTAACTACTATGCATTCTCCATTTTCTATATCTCTTGGTCCCATTTCTATTCTTACTGGTATTCCTTTAAGCTCGCAGTCATTAAACTTAAATCCTGGAGATACTTGATCTCTATCATCTATATCTATCCTAAAGTCTTTTTCTAATTCTTTTTTCAATTCTTCTGCTTTTTCTAAAACACCTTCTTTATGCATTGCAATAGGTATTATTCTAACTTGAATTGGTGCAAGTTTTGGTGGAAGTTTTAGTCCCCTATTATCTCCATGAGCCATTATAACTGCTCCCATTAGTCTTGTACTTATTCCCCATGAAGTTTGATACGCATATTCTTCTTTTCCTTCTCTATTTTGGAATTTTACTTCAAATGGTTTTGTAAAGTTTTGCCCAAAGTAATGAGAAGTTCCTGATTGAAGAGCTCTTCCATCTCTTGTTAAAGTTTCTACTGTATATGTTTCTTCTGCTCCTGAAAATTTTTCTTTTTCTGTTTTTTTACCTTTTAATACTGGTATTGCGAGCAATTCTTCTATTATACTTTCATATATTTCAAGCATTTTTAAAGTTCTTTCCATTGCTTCTTCTTTCGTTTCATGGATTGTATGTCCTTCTTGCCATAAGAATTCACGTGAACGTAAAAATGGTCTTGTTTCTTTTTCCCATCTTAACACACTACACCATTGGTTATATTCCATTGGTAAGTCTCTCCAAGATTTCAACCATTTTGAATAAAGTGTAGAAAACATAGTCTCTGATGTAGGTCTTATGCACATTTTCTCTTCTAGAACTTCTCCACCAGCTTCTGTAACAAATGCAACTTCTGGTGCGAATCCTTCTACATGATCCTTTTCTTTTTGTAATAAACTTTCTGGTATAAGTAGTGGAAAATACACATTTTTTATCCCTGTTTCTTTAAATAACTTATCTGCATAATTTTGTATGTTTTCCCATATTGCATACCCATATGGTTTTATAGCTATACACCCTTTTGTATCTGTATAATCTGCAAGTTCTGTTTTAATTACTATATCTGTATACCACTTTGCAAAATCTTCATCTATATCTGCAATCTCTTTTACAAACTCTTCTTTTTTTGCCATATTAGTTACTCTCCTCTTCTTTTTTTTCTTCTCTTTTCTCATTTAGCATTTGTATTACTTTTGGGTATATCATATTTGAGTTTTCTTCCCAATTCTGAACAATTTGTATTGCTTGTTCTCTTGTTGTTGCAAGTGTCTGTATCTCAAATATTACTATACTATTTTCTATTATCTTACATTTTACAATAAATTCTTTCTCACTAAGAGGGATGAATTCAGCTCTTACTGCTGATTCGTTCTTTATTTCTCTTAACTCGCCTTTTATTGTTTCATCAACTTTTCTTTTTATAATTCCTGGTAGCACATCTATTGTTAAATCTAAAGTGCTTTTTCCACTTTCTGTTATTTCATATACCATCTCGTCTTCTTTTTTGTAATTCATTATATATTTATTATTCTCTAAATCTAGCAAAAACTGTTGAAAGTAAAAATAATTCATATCTTGTATTGATAGTACTAATCTATATAGTCCATCATTATTTATTGGGTTATCTAGTATGGATAATAAATATAGAATTAATATTTTATTCTCTGCTAGAGTATCATTATCAGCACCTAGTTTCACTTAATTTTGCCTCCATTTATCTATAATATTCCAAGTATCTTCTATATATATTTTTCTTTCTGATGAAAATGGAAGTATTATTTCTTTTTCTTCCATATTCAAATATCTTCTTATCTCTTCTACTGCTTGTTCTACCTTTGTTACTGCAATTTTATCTGCTTTATTTGTAATTATTAAATATGGTTTATTGGTACTTTTAATATATTCATACATTAGTTTATCATTTTCTGTTGGCTTATGTCTTATATCTAATAGCAATACAATTAAATTAATATTTTCTCTAGAAAATAAATACTCTTCTATGAATTTTCCGTACTTTCTCTTGTTCTGTCTTTGACATTTTGCTATATCCATATCCGTGGTAAATCTACAAAATAAAATTCTTCGTCAATATTATAGAAATTTATTTGTCTCGTTTTTCCTGGTTCACTACTTGTTCTTGCTAAACCTTTTCTATTTATTAAAGTGTTTACAAATGAAGATTTGCCTACATTTGATTTTCCTGCAAGTACTATTTCTGGTAAACCTTTATTTGGATATTGTTTTTTACTTACTGCTGATATTTCAAATTTTGGATTTTTTACTATCATTTCTTTCCTCATCTTTATTTTTTAGGATTTGGTATCAATTTCTCTATTCCGCCCATATATGGTCTTAAAATTCCTGGTATATCTATACTTCCATCTTTGTTATAATTATTTTCTAAGAATGCTATTAGCATACGTGGTGGAGCTATAACTGTATTGTTTAAAGTGTGTGCATAATAGCTTTGCTTTTCGCCTTTTTTCTTTGCCCTAATTCCTAATCTTCTACTTTGTGCGTCTGTTAGATTAGAACAGCTTCCTACTTCAAAGTATTTTTTCTGTCTCGGACTCCATGCTTCTACGTCTACACTCTTAGCTTTTAAATCAGCTAAATCTCCTGAACAGCATTCTAATGTACGTACTGGTATATCCAAACTTCTAAATAATTCTACTGTGTATGACCACATTTTATCATACCATTCATAACTATCTTCTGGCTCACATACTACTATCATTTCTTGCTTTTCAAATTGATGTATTCTGTATATTCCTCTTTCTTCTATTCCGTGAGCTCCTTTTTCTTTTCTAAAACATGGTGAATACGAGGTCATTGTGTATGGTAAATTTTCACTATCTAATATTTTTCCTTTAAATTTTCCTATCATTGAGTGTTCACTTGTACCTATTAAATAGAGGTCCTCACCTTCTATTTTATACATCATTGCATCCATTTCTTCAAAACTCATAACACCTGTTACAACATCACTTCTAATCATAAATGGCGGTACTGCATAAGTAAATCCTTTATTTATCATAAAATCTCTTGCATAACTTATAAGAGCTGAATGTAGTCTTGCAATATTTCCAAGTAAATAATAAAATCCATTTCCTGCGACTTCTCTTGCTGAATCTAAATCTATTCCCGATAGACTTTCCATTATATCTGTATGATATGGAATTTCATATTCTGGTACAACTGGTTCTCCATATTTTTGTACTTCTACATTTTCACTATCATCTTTTCCTATTGGTACACTTTCATGCATAATGTTAGGAATTTTCATCATCATTTCTTTTATTTGTATTTTATATTCTTCTTCTAATTTTTCATTACTAGTTAGTTCTTCATTTATTGATACAACTTCTTTTTTTACTTTTTCTGCTTCTTCCTTTTTACCTTCACGCATAAGCATTCCAATTTGTTCACTAAGCTTATTACGATTCATTCTAAGAGTATCTCCTTTTAATGATATCTCTCTATTTTTCTTATCTAATTCTATTACTTTATCTACTAACTCTAACTTATGGTTTTGAAACTTTTTCTTGATATTTTCTTTTACAAGCTCTGGATTCTCTCTTATTAATTTTATATCTATCATTTTGTTTCCTCTTTTCTAATTAATATATAGGGCAAGTCTATCATATTTTACTGCATTTTGCAAGTATTTATAATCTCTTCCTCAACTTTATCTTCACTTTCTCTCATAGCTTCAATTGTCTTTTCAAAAAGTTCTTCTAAAGTCCAACCAAGTTCGTCTGCACCTAGGCTTATAGTATCTCTTGAGCATCCTGCTGCAAATTTTTTGTCTTTAAATTTTTTCTTTAAGCTAGATACTTCCATATCCTTTGTACTCTTTGATGGTCTCATTTTTGCTGCTGCCCATATTAGTCCTGTTAACTCAT